>JAKEGK010000283.1 GCA_022627515.1 Gammaproteobacteria bacterium | reverse complement strand
AGGTGGCAGCGGTGAGCGTGCCATCACCTTGGTGATAAACCAGATCGACGACGGGAACATTGGGAAGATTACGGGTCAGGCGCTGCCATGATTTGCCCCGGTTCATCGAGGCAAATACGCCGACATCGTTTGCCACATAAACGCGATCCGGATTATCACTTTGCACCACCACGGCGTTATGGGGCACGTCCGGCAACTTTCCTCTATCAATATCTTTCCAGGTCAGTCCGCCATCCATTGACTGAAAGACATGGGCATTGTTGAAACCACCGATGGTCGCGTACAGCAAGTTGCCATCATCAGGACTGGATTCAATGCGGGTAATAATTTTTCCCGGCAACTCGGCGCTGGCCAGATTAGCGCTCCAGCTGTCGCCGCTATCAAGGCTTCTGAAAAAACCTCCGTTAGTGGTGCCAACATAGATTTGATTCGTGGCAGCCTCTGCAACTTCAATGGCGTAAATCGGGCTATTATCCAGATAACTCGAAACCGCCTTCCAGCTATTGCCACGGTTGCGGGTGCGCCAGACACGTTTGGAACCGGTAAACAACTCGTCAGGATCATCCGGATTCATCGCAGTGAATGCCATCCAGACTGAATATTTTTCTGATTCTGATGCGGGCGGCGATATATCCGTATACGAACTGCCAATGATCCGATAGATATTCAGGAATTGATACGAGGCGTACACATGGTTTTCGTTATCCGGATGAAAGATCATCCAGCCGCCATCGCCACCCAGCAATTCAAAGTGATTATCGTGTTCGCCGCTAACAGTAATCAAAGTACCGTTATCCTGCGCACCTCCGCCAAAATAATTACTATTGCTGGTTGCGACATCCAGATCATAATACATGGTGATGGCAAGGCCATCGCTCCGGTTTTCCCACTTTGAACCGTTGTCTTCACTCACATCAAGGCCGCCGTCGTTACCATCGTAAATACGCCCTGGCGCAGCGGCCGGCATCACGAGCGCATGATGGTCCGCATGGGCATAACGGCTGGCGCCGCGGCGTGCATCCCAACGGGACACCTGGGTCCAGCTGGCGCCGCCGTTTTTGGTGACATGTAAATCGACTCCGCCGCATATCACGAATTCCGGATCTGTTGGATGCACGGCGATCGCTGAACCATAAGACATCTGCACCTCATCCTTGAAATGTTTACCGGCGATGTTGCGCCAGGTAGCGCCCATATCGTCACTGCGGAACACGCCTAACACCGCATCGAAACCCCGCGCGGCAATTGCATATATCGTATCGGGACGTGACGGCGCGATTGCCAGGCTGGTCCGGTTAAAATCCGTCAATGAGGAATCCGGCAAACCATCGGCTAACTGCTCCCAGGTTTTGCCGCTGTCGTTGGAACGCCAGATGCCATTTTTCCAGCCACGCTCGGTGATCGTGGCGAATACCACGCCCTTACGGCGCGGATGAAAAACTATGGAATGGCACCAATAGTTGTTAGTGGAAATAAAGGAATGCCGCTTCCAGGTTTTACCCATATCGTCGGAATAAAATAATCCCGCGGCAAAGGAATCACTGGCGCTCACGCCACCTAACAGCACACGGCGGCGATTGAAGGGATCAACTGCAATGGTCCCGATACGCGTTGGAATACCCGTTTTTTTCGAGGTGGCCCAACGCTGCCAGGTGCGCCCATTATTGGTTGAACGATAGATGCCAATGCCAGGATAAGAATCCGCAGAAAGATTGGCTTCACCGGTGCCACAGTAGACCACATCGGGTGAAGCCGGATCACGCGCTAACGAACCAATATTCAAATCGCGGTTGTGCCATAAACATTTCCAGTTTCGCCCGGCATCTTTGCTGCTCCATAGTCCGCCGCCCGCCGCACCAATAATAATGTCATCGGGACTATCGGGATGAACCGTAACACACGTAACGCGGCCTCCAATATTCGAAGGTCCTACATTCTCCCATCTGGCTTTTCCGGGTACAGTGGCAACGCGCATCGCGCGCCGCCGTTCAGTTTCCAGTTTAAGGACAGGTGGCTCGCGGAACGGCCAGGTCGCCCGGTCCTGAAACCATTCGGAACGATGCTTATGGGTGCTGACGCGGCTCGGCTTTTTTATCTTAAGATCTTTTTTACCGGGACCGCCCGGCTGGAGCAGTTTGCTGGTTTGGCGTTTGCCCGCTTTGGCCCCTTTAATTGACTTTTTCTTGCTCATGGCTCACCTCCTTGTTGCGACCCTTCAATAAGGAACTCACCACACTGGCCAGCCAGCTAAACACAAACCAGGTCGCGAGGAATGCTAAACATTCAAGCGTAAAGGAGTGAAACTTGTAAAAGACTTCAGCAATGATAAATGCAGCGAGCCCTGTGGGCATTTCATGACGGATATTGGAAAGGAATCCATTGGCGCGTAACATGACGTACATAACTCCCTCCTTTGAGATTCAATGATCTTGTGATTTAAGTTTTCATTGTAAAAATCCTATCGGATCAACTTTAAACTGGCCCCCACAATTGGATTTGAATTCTCCCTGACCTTGTTGCATTAACTCGCCTAGTCCGGCACCTTCATTAACCGTGTTTGGCAAGCTGACATATACGTCCACCAAATTACCACCCTGGCACTTCAACTCTATGCGTTTATGAGCGCCGTCTCCATGAGCGCAATCAACTTTTTTGATAAATGCCGCTTCCGTGACTGTGTTACCTGTATTACGGGAGATAAAATAGGCAATGCCCGACTCGTTAAATTGCCGGGTAAGATCGATCGCCACCTCATAGTATTCATCAATTGACCATCGGGTTTGGCAGGCGCCGTGCTTGAACCATTCATGGCGTTGCAGACAGGAGCCCGCCGCGGCACTGGGCATCACCTGCCCCAGGTTGCTGCGTGTCTCGGTAAACAGTGAAAGCATAGGATAATCACAAAACTCCGCGGGTTTATCCTGCACTTCACCACAATATCCATAGTTAGCGCCACACGATGCCTTATTGGGCCATAAGCCGTGCAACGTGAAATTGCGCGCCTGATAGGATTTCCTGTCATCAATACGGCATTCGGGTTTGCCGCGGTGCGTTTCGCAAAACGCGGGCTGCCAGCTCAACGCCAATACATAACTATCTTCCAAACCGGGTGTGCGGCAGGCGTTGCTGGCGCCGCCACCCCCTCCGCCGTCTCCTCCACCACCACCTGTTTGCACATCGACAGTACCGCAGTACCTGGCAACCCAGCGTTCGGGCGGATTGGCGTTATCGATACGAATCCGAAACCAGTCTGGATTGCTCGCTTTGTTGGCTTCAAAAATCGAATACTTTTTATTAACGACGAGCTTCGTGTGATCGGGATTGGTGAGTTTGTTTTTGGAAACATAAGCCTCGCACGATTGTGTTGCGGTTATGCTGCCGGTTGCCGGCATGCTGGCCAATACGATGTTGCTTGCACTAAAAAATAACGTAATGATCAATATGAGTCTTGCAATAACTTTTATCTTCATTTTCATTTTCCCTATATTAATTTGTGCAATATGGATTCCCTTACCTTATATCCACGTTTTTTTACTTCATTTGGATTCTCGTTACGCTTACTGCATTCGGTTGTCTCGTCCTAATGCTTTCATTAGTTGTGTAACGATAAACCAGAATTCAATGCGTTACCGGGAGTTTGCTGATATTGATCGTAGCGTATACATATATAATTAACGCTGAAAAGCTTGAGCCGTCCAAAGAGAAAAACGGCAGATACCGCAGTCCGTTACAATAGGATGGATGGACGGACGGCGCATCGATAAATTACACCGCCTTCTTGCCCACTGTCACATCGGTCTGGAAATTAATACAGACCAATATGACAAATACGGCAGAGTATGAATTCTGTTGACCGCATTTTTACAATTAAAAGGAGTACCGCAATCGAAGCTTGGGAGCGATAAGGCCTAACACTAAATTCCTCCCATCGGAATTAGTCACCGGAATACGACCAATAATTTTTGGATGAAAAAGTTTTCCTTCATATTTATTCGAATAGATTAATAAACAAGCTGTTTCTTTGCGCACGCGATATTCGACGAGAACATTATGTCGTTGCCAATTTATAGTACCGATTTGTTTTATGCTGAGGTCTTGCACTGTGGTTAGTTGATCAACAACAATCGGATCAATCCAGCCTTGCTTGACACGCAACGGCGCACATGGCAGCGCGGGAGTGCCATTGTAACGTAAAGCACCTAATGACATTAAACAATCTTCACCTAACGACTTTTCCCAATCAAGATCAGGCCAATCAAACAGCAAATGTCCAAGTTCATGAGCTACAGCGCCGAAGGTAGCGTTTGAAGGCACGATCGAATAGCGCAATCCCCGATTATGTAAATGCCACGTGTGGGATTTAAATGCGTAATTTGCAATTACCAATAAGTGTTTCTCAGTGTGCTCAAATTGTTGCACAACCGTTGCATCTAAACAATCGAGCACATGTTTTATCAAGGTTTGTGAGTTACGAGGTGGCGCGCCCATGCCACCTGCGGGTGTAAAATAATATTGATTTACGCCAAGTGCAACATAGGGTAGTATGTCAAAACCAATACAGCACAGATTGCGGCTAATATTCGCGAACCATATCTCGATCCCTTTCAATAACGATCTCCACTCCGGCGACGGAACGTTGTCAAGCGCTATTGTTACCACTTTATAGCTTTGCATAGGTAGCTACCTTGGGAAAATAATGCCATTTAAACTACCCTTGCCACAAAAAGTCTGCTACATAGTACGTCGTCGATTCTTGCACAAGTTTACCGATACCCAAGGTTGGGGCATTGTCAAAGCTCATCCAATACCGGACTTGATGTACAAAATGGCGCTGGCTTTCGTTGGGATGCGTATTACCGGAGATTACCATTTCACCGCTCTGGTGGTAGTCGCGGGTCTTTGCTGCATCAGCACGCACCGCTATTAAATAACGGCCGAGAGGTAACGATAAGTTCCATGCCGGCGAGCCTTTTCGATCATCATATGCTGCTGGTAAATTATTCGCGAATGCTGGCGTGCGAATCCATCCTAGGTTGTCAACTTGATCACTATCACCGTCGCCGATGTAGTCGCGTGCTAACAAGAAAGTGCGTATTTCATGGGTGCGCCTCAAACCAACGGCGGGTTCTTCGGCACGCTCCGGGGTACCTCCGGGTTGATGTTTACCGGGATCGATGGTTGCCAAGGTATTACCATTGACCACTACCTGCAATGTTAATGTGTTTCCGGCGGCTTCAATATAGAGGGTGTCATCCACACCCAATAAACATATACCGATACGGGCTGCCCCCCCCGTGGGAGCGGCCAATGCGCTGTCCACGGCACGCTGGATATCTTGCAGGCTTTGCCCACTGGTAATATTGATCGTCGCAGTTACGGTTCCACTACTAAATATCCATTGTGTATTAGCCTGGGCGTTAGCGATATTCCGGCTACGATAACCAGGACGCAGCGCATCACCGGGGTTGCCAAATCCGGTACCCGGCCATCCTCTAGCTTTCAGCTCATTAGTCGCGCCTGTCAATTTTTGCAGAAGTGTCTGATCGGCCGCCGTAGTGGTAACGCCCGGTGCGGGGATGGTGACGCTGCCCGCCAATCCCGGCGCCGCTGTTTCCACCACGACTTGACCGTCAGGATAAGCCGCCGCACGTCCAGCACCCCGGCTGAACAATTCTTCATTAATACGCCGCGCCACATCGCGGGCAGTATAATTACCCGCTGAAAATGCTACAGGGACAACAGTCTGCGCGGGTAAATCTTCAATGTTACCGTTGTTATTAAGCTCAATATTGAGAGTGGCATCTGCGGGCAAATTAAAAGTATCGCTGTCCAGTGTCGTCACTTCTGGAAGCGATAATAATACGCTGCCATGAATAGCCGGCGCGCGTTCCATATCCCGATTCAACACCAATCCCGGCATTGCGTACACTATGGTTTCCAGTGAAGATATGCAGCCGTTGCGTTGTGACGCCAAAGTAAAATAACTTGGTGGCGTAACGCGGCGGATTATATAGGTGCCCCAATCAAGTTGCCGGTCACTGCGGCTGGCGCCATCCGTCACAGTGGTTTCATTAATAAATCCATCAAGCAGCGCATCTTTATAATGATCCGCTTCAATATTATTCATATCCGGTACAGTACCGCCCCCACGACCACTCAGTGGCAACATCGCCGGCGATGCGACAGATCCGGCGACAAATCCTGTGGCACTATTGTTGGTTACCGCGTTGGGTACCACAGAAGGTGCATTTAAATCTAACCGAAAAACCGTACCTGCACCGACAGATTCAACAAGCAAAGCACTGCTAATGATATTAGCCCGTACATTCCAATGACATTGCCGTTCCACTTGGGCGGCTATCTGCCGCAGGCCACTAACACCGGTGAATTGCACATTATAAGTAACCGTACCAGCCGTGCTGATCAAGACAATATCAAAACCTTTACCATTCAGCACGCTTATATTAGTTGGAACTATCAGTTGCGGCAGGCGTGCTGGTGCACCTGCTATTAGGGCAACTACGCTCCGTGTCGTCCCGGCTTCAGTAACTTCCAGCGCTAGTTCGCCAGGCTGAATCGGCGGTGACAATGAGAAATTCGTCTCCAACAAGGTACCTGTCAGCCCGCCGCCTGCAACACTAAACTGAATACCGCCGGGCGCCGGATTCGTTGCCGGTGGAACGGGATGCCGCAAGGTTCGTATTGCGACTTGACTGCGAATACGTAGGTCCGTTGGTCCGGCGGATGTATCGACTTCCACATCGTAAATCGCTTGGCGCGAGGCGCCTTGTTGAGCTGCTGTTGATAAAAAGCCTTCAATACTTGCCGGTGTGGTGAACCAAACCGGCACCGCATTCAGATCCAGCACATTACCAAAACCTTGCCCACTGAACTGCCAGACATTGCCTCCGCTTGCCGGCGCCACCACAAAACCCAACAACGTATCTCCGGGAGCAAAAGTTTCACTCATAAAGTTGGTAAAATCTATTTCAAGTATCAGGCTTACGTTTCCCCGCCGTCTCGTTTGCATTACAACATGGTTCGATGTATTGATGCCGATCCACACCTCTGTTGGTAGATTTTCTGCATACCAGGCCACTGCATCGGTTAAATTCGCGATAGCTGCGGGCAATGGCCCCACTGGTAATGTAGTGCCTGTGCCAATGGTAATGCCGATTGCATGAGCTTTAAGGTAGATCAATTGTTGAGTTTCAGCCGCGGAACCCGCCGCTGGCAAAGGTTCGGCGGCAACTACGGTGGCATGCTCAGCGAACAAACGCACCACAGCCACGCTACGGCCACCGGCTTTTACATTGATGATGCCACAGTCCAAAGCCACATTAGCTGTGACCGGGGCGATGGTTGCAATACCACCCGATTCCGACACATTTAATGCACTTTTAAGCGATGCCGGTTCAGTTTCGATGGTGACGGGACCTTCGATGGAGCGCAACACAAGATCTGAGGTGCCGCTGTGCTCGATTTGCAGGGACCGCGGTGTACCCGTTGTATATAACGCTTGTGTGGCGCATTGATCAATGCGCTGTAACGCACCGCGAATTTCTGCTTGAGTTGTTTTTTCACCATTGCGAACATCGCCACGGCCGTCCACCTCAATTTGTTGTGCATTAAGATCGATTTGCGCTTCGGTAAAACCCAACGCCAATAACAGCATGGGATTACCCAAACGAAGTTTCCATGCATGGCCATAACCACGGCTTTCAATATGCAGGCGTTGGTTGCCGCCTGGTGTCGCAATCCATGCGCGTATAGCCGGTACTTGCGCGTTCAAGCGATGCACGGCATCGGCCAAGGACGCAACACTGTTCATATCCACCGAAAACACGCGCTCCACTGTTGTGCTGGCGGTATCCGGTTCAACAACGGTAATGGGCAATACGGTATCACTAGGAAGCGTAGCAGAAAAATTGCCTTCGCTGCGCAAGATGGCCGGCGACGCTGTAATTTGCAACCGGCTCGTGGTTACTACATTGCTGTTACTGTCTAAGATTTGGAAATCATAGCGCTGGCATTGTGAATTCAGCTTAACTTCCGGTGGAATGAGCGCTGTCGATAAAGTCACAGACCCTCCACCCGTAATGTTCAACGGATCGGCCGCGGGTGTCAGTGTAACAGTCAACGTGAAACCCGCCTGCACACTGATTTGCCACGACATATCACTTCCCGACGTTGTTTCACTCAAGGTAAAGGCCTTCACGGGTCCGCCATCATCGTGTTGCGGTGCGGTTAAATTGCTGGGTATCGCCATTTGATCCGTGACCGCGGCAGACACCGCGGTGGTGGTATAAATACTTCTATCATTCAGAAAACCCGCCATCGCCAAGCCATCAGCATCATTGAGTTGCAGTGTGTGACTGGGTTGACCATACAATGCGTTTTCAAAGGAAATTCGATAGGCCAAGCGCACGGACACATTATTAAAATGCTGCGCAATCGCACTAGCGATGTCATTCACACTGCCTTCGTTTCCAGTAAACGCCAAAGTGCTATTTCCACTACCGTTTATGTTTAAAGTCAGATTTTCACCATTGGTGGGTAAACGCTCGGTCAGCACCAGATCCACACGCGCGGGTTCAGCATCAAAAGGTATGATCACCGGGCTACCGTCGATTTCCAACTCCACCCAACCAGGGCCGTTTAGATCCACGCTGCTTGCGAGATTCGTGGAGCGGATTTCTTCCGGCCCATTTTGGCTGAAACCAAACGGATCCGTTGCGCCACTGAATTTCGCCGCTGTTGCGTTAACGGTATGCCCACTGTTCACGCGGATCACCAACTGATTGCCATCCATTTGAATTTGGTCAATCACGACATTGCTGTTATATGACAATGTTGCACGCGCCACCGCGTCGTGTATCAATGCACAGCATTGATTGGGTGCTAATGCATTGGAATCACTGATGGCACCACTAAAACTACAACCCGTAGTTGTTATTGCAAGATTTGGCGCTTCGCCGCTGTTTTGCCGATGAAAATCACCCGAAGCCAAGCGCTTGCGGATTTCCAGTTGTATGCCGTTACCGACTGCCACTGTTTGTACTTTTACTTGACTGGCGGAGGTCTCCCAAGCACGCACACCTTCCACATTTAAGGCTATTTTTCGGGCCAACACACCTGCCGCGCTGTCGCCCGCTGCCAGGGTAATTTCCGTGGTTCTTCCCCTGACAGTAATTTCCAGCGGTGTGGCGGTTAAGTCAGTGCCGATAAACGCGGCATGACTCGTATCGACTACCACTTGAGCCGCCGTGCCCATCACAGGCACACCGTAGGTACTGGTTAAGTCTATGCGGCCGCTGCTCAACGGTACATCGCCGGTAGCACGCAGGCGTGTGTTGGCACTATCATACAAGCGGTTTAATACGTCACTGTTACGCGTTTTTTTGTCCGGAAATGCAATAGCCGCACCGCCTAACTGCAATTCTAAATGGCTGCTGCCATCCACTTGCGCATGGATGGCGCCCGGCGCACTGGGCCAGCCTGTGGTTAAGTAGGTATTGAAGTGACTGACTAATTGCGATTGCGTTGCTTGGTTTATATGGCCAAACTCACCGGAACCCCGGCCTTCTCCCACGGTTTCCAATGCCGGTGAAGAACCGCCGTCTACTACAATAGATGCGCCAGAACCACGCTGCACCGTCTCCACAACAATAACAGGCTCAACCCTCGCCTGTACCGGGCGTGCCGCCAAAACCGTATTAAATAATTCCAACGAACCTTGAACCGTCGTATCAGTGGTACTCGGCGTATGAACTATTCCGCCAATATTGATTCTATGCGAATTTCCAAGCCCGCGGTCTAAAGCAATTTCACCGCGTAAACGCGGCCGATGCGCACCATAGAAATAATATTCAGTAGCGCGCTCATTGACACGCACTACCATTTGGTCACCGACTAATTGATAAGGTGCAGGATTTTCCGCCAGCAATTGCGCGCGCGGCGGTTCCACAATATCCATCGTGGGTTGCCCCGGCCAGCGGCGCACATTTAATAAACGGTGATCGTGACCACTCACATTGGTGGTGGTCAAATTAGTGGGAAAACGCCGGCGCCGTAGCAGGTCGAACAATTGTTGATGATTTAAGGTAATATCGTGCGTGTGCGCCGCAGCACCTGTCAGCGCGGAAGCCGCTGTCAATGTCTGATTAGCGGGTATTGTCCCCCATTCCCAACCGAGGTTTCGTTGGTTGATTGACAGCCAATGACCATGCTCGGGATTACCGTTTTGAGACAACCAAATATCAATAACCGCTTGCTGATATTTGTATCCGATTAATGCGTGTTGATGGCCATTAACTTGCGACACATTCACACCGGATAACTCCTGCATACGCAGAATACTGGCGAGTTGCTGCTGCGTTAAGGTAATTTCATGGAAATGGTTGTCATTCACCGTTGTTCGCACGGTCAACGATGCGGGTAAAGGACCGTTTTCGATGAGCGTCTTGTCAATTAAAATCCAGTGCTCATGCGTTGGTGTACCCTGCTCATCCAAGGAAATGACTAATGGATTGACAAGAGGATCGTGTTCTTCATTGTTCGACGTATAATATGCCATGGATAACGGCTTTCCCGGTATATGTCCTTTTCCTGGAATCCATGCCAAAAACGGAAAATTACGGAAACGATGTGTGGAAGAATCCTGAAACACAACCGGGATCGTTATATTGCGCCTGGCATCTGCCGGCGGTGAATCCGTAGTTGGGACACGGCGCTGATATTCCTCGGCATGAAAATGTAAATGATGTTGCGCACTGCGGCCGGTGCTGTCGATATCGGCTATATGCACTCCCTGAACGAAGCGGTAACCGATATCGATCCATACATGATTACGTGACAAATGAAAATATTCAGAATACGTTAATACACGTTCGTCATCGTCTCCCGGATCATGCCCACTGTGCCATTCGGTATGCATAACTTCGATGGAATTAGCGTTATCGCTGCCGTTTTCATTATCTTTGACAACATCGATCACGATACCATCGCGGGCTGCGAACGCATTTTTGTTTTCCTTTTCGTTGAAGTCATAAGCATATTCGTTATCGATGTCATGATCGTTTCTTACGTCGCTCGGAATGTGACTAAAAATACCGTGCACACCTTGACCACATAACCAGTTCTCTCCCGAGCGGAAAGGCAGTTTATACGGAGAGTGATCAGCATCTTTATTGTTGAATAATCCATGTTTATCCCGGCCATCATCGATAAAAAACCACCAGAGGAAAAACGGCAATACGCCGGCGATCAGTAATGCGCCGGATAATAATAATAAAAACATGCCGATTTCTATAAAAATTTCCGCCGTAAGATTGTATTCCTCGGTTCGATAATGAAATAAGGCAGGCAAACCAATACCAAGAAGGCTGAATACACCAATAATCACCGCGCCAGCAATCGCCGCGCCTTTACTATCGGATTCCAGGTCAGCTAATATAAGAATCAGCGCAATAAGAGCCAATAAAGCACAAACAAATGTTAATGCCAGCGTCCACCAATCAGGTGCAATGCGTAAACTACCCGGTCGCTGGCCTGCCAAAACCCATAACACGATATAGCCCGTCACAAATCCAAGTCCCAATCCTAGACCCAAGAGTACATTGGTACGCGTTTTAAAACCTTTCTCCAATGAAAAGTCATCCCAGGATGTAAAAAAGCTAAAAAAAGTGGCAATCCACGACATTGGCCCCCAAACAGCCCAAAACATGCGCACCATGGATACGGGTTCAGGATTGTCTACTGATGCACGATCTTTGAAATACCATACTGAGCGCGTGAAATAATAAAAAGAGCGAATAATTGTAACGTTGGAAAAATACTTTAATAAACGCTGAGCAAACGACAACGCCCAATTCGAGGCGGTACCGTCGTGGAACGATTGGAACAAACGCAGCAACAGATTAATAGCGAAATTTCCCTGATCGGTAAAAATCCAATTTTTAAAAATATTTCCACCACTATCATCACCGCGTTGGCGGTTAATCTGTTCCGGCCACGCGGACCGTAGAAGGGTATGCGTGGCGTGCCAAAGAATGGTGATTACACTCAGCGTGCCGTCAGACCAACGATCCTTGTAGTTATCAGTACGTACTGACTCCCAGATTAAAAAGAACGTGGCCAGTATGTTGGTGGCTAAATCCACCCCCCAAAAGGCACCCGGTTGAGGATGTGCTACCGCTTTCACTTCATCGAGGTAACTGATATCTCCGTCAGGCATACCCTGCGGCCCATCACCTGTGGACACATTGACACTGGCGCTGAAACTGAAGGATGCATGCAATAGACCTCCATACTCGCTTTGAAAAGACTGAATAAATTCCACAAACCCCGCAATCGCTGTATCGTCGATTCCGTCAACCACTTGGTGCAATAGCTGGCACAACATTGATCGTACGTCAAACTCGGCATCCGCCCACGGAGCGTTTTCTAAACCGTCGCTGATGTACGTCCTTAATGTAACAGCTGCTCGAAACGCCCGGTGTGCGGTGACATCGCGCTGCCCGCTGACCAGCGGCCGTTCCAACACGGCAGTAATACCTTCCACCTGATCCATTAGAAATTGATTCAACGCCTCGCCGCTTAGGTCCGGGATGGCATCACATAACTTGTCAACCCATTGGCGCAACGATCCACGTAAGCTAATGCCATCGGTATTGCCCAAATAACTAAAAAACCCACTACTGAGATCGGCAATACCTTCAATACTGCCAATGCGATCTAACAAATTTTGAATAAAGGAGAACGGCCCGTTTTCTCCGATAAAGCGCTCCATTTGCTGCTCAACGATATTGTTAATCAACTGCATGCGACTTTGGGCGAAATCAACAACGCCCTCTGTTAAATCTCCCGAGCTAGTCCCTAATATACCAAACGCAAAATCCGTCAAATCATCGTAGGTACGTTTACGCGGTCCGGCATCCAGAGCAACCTGAATACGATTACGGTGTAATAAAGCGTATCCCAATGACATAATGATTCTCCCGCTAGCCGGCACTCACCGAGGCACTCACCTGCACACTGGCACTACCCGTTGCCAGAGGTATGGCGCGCAACATATCATCGAAAGCGACTTCCACGCGGCCAAGTTCAATAACGACATCTCCACCCAGTTTACGACCGGCGGTTTCAAGCAACTCACGCAAGCGCGCCGGTAAATCCAGCACAGGCACAAAGTCTGCAAGTAAATCTTCATATACGGGATCCAGGGTGCCGGCTATTATTTCACTTGGCGCCAGAGCGCCGATGGTTTCCACTGCCGTGTTATAAGCTCCATCCAAGGTATCAATTGTACTTTGGTCGATAATGGTCGACAGGCTCAATAAATTACCAATGGAATCGCGCGCGGCTTCCAGAGCAGCGCGCAAGGGCTCTGGATTGAGCGCATTGACTGCGTTTTCTATCTGGCTGTATATACCGTCAAGTGGATCGGTAATTGGGGCTAAATCGATTCCGCGCAACAAATTGGCCGCTTCCTCTATCGCATTGACCGTACCACCGACACCTTCTTCACCGGTGATGGAATCGACTTTTGCGTGCAAAGCGTCGATGATATCCGATACTCCTTGCGCCAATAGCTGAATATAAGGTGAGAATGTTTGGAACACGACTATGATTGTTGTCAGCGGCGCCTGGAGGCTGTCGCTAAGCGCTTCTCTAACGGTTTCTTTCAATTCGGTTACGTTGGCGGGAGAATTGCGAAATTGCGAAAATACACCACCACCGTTGAGTTGTTGTACTTTATAATAGTCCAGCAATTTTTCCTGAAGATTTCCCGCGGCGTTGTTCAATTCTGCTGAGATACCATTCCACGGTTGTCGTGACGCTTCTAATATATCAGCCACATTGTTCAATTTCTCCAATGCAGTAATAAGCCGGCGGCGTACCGGTATTGGTCTATGTGTGCGTAACACATCTAATGGAAATGCGCGTATGAGGGTTATCAGCTGACTAGCCGCATTGGAATTAAGCAATGGAAGGCCTTGTTGCCCCGCTTGCTGTAATGCGCGCGCCAAATCCCCCGCAATAACATCTCGTTCAATGCCGCGCACGGCTTCGCCCGCCGCGTCAAACGCAGCTTGTAGTCGCGTTAAGTCCACTTCATCCAGTTTTGCAACAGCCTCATCCACTAAATCCTTCACAGCGGCCGTTGCATCGCCGGGTTCACTAAACAAGTTTGCGCCATCACGCAGCAAATCGCGCGTATCTGCAAGTAGCCCTGTCCACGATTGTATATATTCCAATGCATCATTTATCCCGTCGAACAGCGTATCAACCTGAGTCACTTCATATACTTTTTCAATAGCATCTTGAATGGCATCGCTTACCGGTTGTAACAATACTGAAGGACGCAGAGCTTGCACCTGGCTCACAACGGCGCCATGAATATCCACCAACGGATCTACTACCGCGCCCACATCCAAAACACTTAAACGACCCGCCAATCCGCTGAGTGCGGATTGTAACTGATTGAGCAAATCCGAAGGTTTAAACCGGTTCAGGGTTTCAATCAACTGGTTGAAGGGTGCATCCAACTGCTCACCAATCACATTGGACGGTTTAAATTGTGTCAAGCGATTGCGCAATTCATCGACACCTTCTTCCAGCGCTGCCAACACGGCTCCCGGCCCTTCTACGAGCGCGGTTTGCACGGCCGTCGCAATAGGATTAGAAACTTCCGCGGTAAAATCAATATCCGTTACCACCTTGACCGCTTGTTCTATGACCGGCTTAGCGGCATCTGGTATCGCTGCGGGATCTATTCCTTCTACTTTTACTTGAATATCACCAATCAGGGAAATACTCTCGTCAGCGGCTGCAGATAAATCCAGATTTTCCAGCGTTTGGATTACATTTGCCAGCAGGCTGTCGACTTCAGCAAACGTACTGCGTACGGCGTCGCTATTAAGTAATGTAGCCACTTGTTCTACCGCGTCGCTTATGGGGGCTATCAATGATTCGGGATTAAAACTGCTGGCTGCGCCGGATACCGCATTGACCGCAGTCTCAATGCCGTGGCGCACGGGCTCAACGATGGGTAAAATTTCGTTGTTCACAAAGTTTTCTATTTCAGTTGGCAAACTTTCCAACGCGTTTTGTATTTCCGTAAAACCTGCCGCTGTTAGTGCCGAATCTAACGCGTTTTCTACCGGTGACAACAATGCTTCCAGTTCTGTGCGCACCGTGTCTTTAGCACCATTGACTTCATCAACCACGCTTTGTACGGCATCCCGCACCGTTTGTAGTGCATCAGTAACCGCAGACAAATCAAATTCATTAATTGCCGTTGCCACATCGGCAAAGATATCTGTGGTGGTTTCCGGCAAGTTGCCTAACAATTCCTGCACTTTAGCCGCAATCGGCGTGATGTCATAGGCTGGTTGTAATGCGCGTACAACCACAAGCAGAGAACGGGTGAGTGCTTCATCCAAGCCTTTCGCTTGCGCCAGTGGTGATTGTTGCGGGTGTAAAGCAAAGGCCAGTTTTTCTAATGTTTCGGCTATCGTCTCAATACGGCGTAGTTCACTAAAACCTGGATGTGCAGTGGGTGTTAACATTTTAGGCCGAACCGAAGCAAATACTTCCGTTAATGTTGCTTGCGCGGCTGATAACGTGTTTATTCCATTACTTACTTGATTAGCAGCGTGCAATACTGGTGCAGCAATACGGGTCCGCGGCGTACTTATTAGTTCCGCCGCCATCTCGATGGTACGTACCAGGTTTGCATTTAGTTGGTCGGGCGTTAAAGTTTGCCAGGTAGCCACCGTTTGCAGGGCTTCCATGGTTTCATCAATCACCGGTAAATTAGGAAACCGGACTAACGGCGTTGCAAAACCTGCCGCGGCTTGTTTTAAGAATTCCAATAAACGCGCAGCGTCTACATGCGGACCAAGGTCTTGAACAATGCTACGTGCTTGTGCAATCGCATCACGTAAATCATCCACGTCAGGTAACTCAGGTATTTGGATACCTCCACCATCCGGCATACCACTGGGACCACCAAATACTCGCCCGGTGATTAAACGAATTATTTCGCGAACCATATCCACTAGCGCGGTAAATTGTGCCGTGCTGCCACCGGTTAGCGTGCCAGTCAAATTACTGAGTGGTGTAAGTATATGCCCCAAAGGCCCACTAAAATCGCTGGGCGTTCTAAAACCACTAAGCGATGCGGACAAATTACCAATGCCTTCAAGCCCCGGTGGCAAGGGCACAGCATCAATGATGCCTTGAAGGCTGGTTAGTTCTGCAGGACCATCAATCAATCCTTGCACAGTGGAAATAATGCCACCCAATTCAGTGCTTTGTCCGCCAATTAACGTACTCAAATCGGCGGTATCTAAGAGTGAGTCCAATGAATCGAGCAGCCCTGCCATTAAGTCTCTCCTGCCTGCCATGGGTTATACACCAATACAACATTACTGAGAGACAATTCCACGTCACGGCGGCAATGAAATCCGAACTTCAAGAGGCCACCCAATTCCGACACACGGTTAAGAAAGGATTGATGCGCGTTTTCCTGCGCCACCCAATAACGCCGGAACTGTGGTGGGAGTTGTTGTGCCTGGCCTGTTACACCAACGATATCGGTATTCAACACACCATCTGCCCAGGTTAACGAGAGTGGTTGCAAAGGTCTTGGATTACCTTGATCGTCGACTTCGACTACCGCCAGTTGCAACATGGGTTTCGCGGGTACCATTGTCCAACTAGCGCCACCGTCATTTGATCGTTGGGTAGCATTTGGATCATCCATATCGGCGTGCCACCAAAAAACACCGCGGGTCACTTGTGCAACCACCCAAACCGCATCCGGATGTGGCGGCAACATTTTATCCGCAGGAAATCCGGCGCGATGCCAACTGGACTGAGACGCTGGTGATAACGGAATCGAAACGGGCTCACCAATCGGAGAACCAATTCGTATTTCGTCTCCATTGTGTAAGCTGACGAGTAACTCACCCTCTTCGCTGGCTCTACCAAACAATGCCACACGTGCGAGCGGTAAACGGCGTTCAACATTGGTTAAACTCATACGCCGTGCAAGCCGTGTACTATTGGCCACATGAAAACCATGCCGCGGATGTTCCAATGTATTGTCGGCCGCAAGCACTAAACGTGCCGGACCATAGGCGCCGTCGATGGTAAAGCTAAGCCCGGCGGGTTTAAGATTTTCCGGTATGGGAAAGTTAACAGATTCAATCGCGCCTTTTATCGAACGTTGTTCCGTATCGCCGGCCAGCGGGCGGCGTAAATAACGCACAGCGGCTGCGGCAAGGTTGACGCGCAGTTTTCCCGGTGAATCGCAGCTAAAATTTAATTGCAAGCCTAAGTCGCTGCCACTGCTGGAAGGATATGATGATTTTAATAAGCTGCGTGCCACGGGGGCAAAATCAACGTTAAGTGGTGTGTTGCCGGGATCGGTATCAAAGCGTGACACGATCGGTTCGTCAGCCGCATTGGGCACAGAGGCCGTGATGCTAATGCCTTTTGGGCGCACATCGTATTTGGCCGTTACCGAGCTTGCTGACCAGGATATACCGCCAACTTCATTGGGCAAACCGCCATGTGCACTGCTGTTGTTTTCTGCACTGACGCCGATAATTAGTTTGAAGCCAGCAACGGTTATAGGTGGCGATAATATAAAAACCGCCTTTATTTTCCCACCGTTATTGAAAACGGATAGTGCCGCGCCACCCAAGGCGGGACCGTACATCGCACCACCCTGCCCCGGCATATCAAAATGCGGTGCCGCCGCCATCGGCGGCCCGAATGCGCCGTTGGTTGAGGGGCGCACAAGGAAGTGCACATATTCGCCGCCACTGGTTGATCCGCTAACTTCGGCAATCACTCGGTTGTTGGAGCTATCAAAACGGTAAACCACGCGACTAACACTGCCGTTTGCGCCATTACCTGCGACTATATACGTTTTGGAAGCTGATGCCGGCAGCATTAAGTCTTCAATCTCTATGCGCATTAAACTGACTGGCGCACCCGTTACATCGGGACTATACGCAACGGACAAACCATTGGACGATACATTCTGCGCAGTGACGGTTTTTTCATCTTCGAAAGTCGCGCTGGATAAATCAAAACTGACTTGTTCTACTTCTAATTCATCGAGCCCCGCTAAACGGGGAATCGGCACGGGCATTGATTGAGTTTCACCGGCGGCGGTGAATTCGAGAATCTCTCCTTGTAATTGCGTTGGCGTCAATTGCAAGACATGGGTAGGCAACGCCGTCGCTGTTTGAATACTGAAGGCATCGAATGCAAATTCTGTTTGAGTAAAATTCAATGTTGGTCCCAGTGTCCACGCCATTAGCTTGCTACCCGAATGCTTAGTTCGCCCAAAGAAATCGTTGCTCGTTCTGTATGCGCGAGCCCCAACGATATTCTCACTTGGGTATCGTTACTTAAACTGGCAGGTGGCCGATAGACCAATTCAAACACTCCCTCGGCATTAGGTATATACGCCACATAGCCGCCTGGTGGTACATTGGTCGTATCACCAACCAGTTGACCCGGTGGTGATGCGCCTTTCATACGTGCGACAAGCCGCACCGGTGCTCCGTTCAGGGAACGTAAATCCACATGTAACGGGATCGTTACATCCTCACTACCGGCATTGGCTTGGATATTTTGCGGAATCTGTACGGGCAGCACGGCAATGCGTGTCGGTAAGGTTTGAATTACATTGCCTTCGGCCAGGAGTTCCACAGGCCAGAAGCGTCCTGCATAGTGGTAGGTCGCACGTAACATTCGAAAATTATCCTTTTGTTCCGCTACGGGACCTAATCCCGTTAAACGAAACCCTGTTAAATCAAAACCTATATCGTTACCGGTTTGAAAAGCGCGCCCCTTGCGTAAGTTTTCTTCATGCAGTACGACCAGCGCTTTATCCAGTACCTTCAGTAACAATGGCCGATTTAATTCAGCATCACCATCCTGAGGTGTTTCTGCCACGATAAAATCCACCGCAACCTCACCCGTCAAGAATAAAGATGCGCGTAGTTGATAATCGCCGCGTTGTCCCAATCGTTCGCGCGCATCGTCACCGAGTTGATTGTCGGATGCGGCAGTTAATAACCGCACAACGATAACAACGCGATCTGTATCCGCCACTAATAAATCTGCGAGATCATCGCGAGGCCGCACCACGATGTTGTCCATCCCGGCAAGACCGTCTGAGAGCATATCTGCGAGCCGGCTTTCAAATGGATCTAACATAATGTTTTGTTTAGGCTACCGAATAACCGTACCGCCACCAATAACCGTTCCACCGCCCGCAATCGGTACTCTTCGTTCGACTGTGGTTAATCGCGTATTGATGGTTTTTATTTGATCCGGCAACGCTTGTAGACTCGGCAAAACATTCTGAATACCGGTTACGGTTTGGTTTAGCTGCCGAACGACCGTGCTGTTTTCAGCAACAGTTGATTCCAAAACATCGACTCGACTTGCCAGGGTAGTGTTGACATTGACGCGAATCGACAAATCATCCAAACGTTTATCAACCGTGACTCGCCATCCCACGATATCCTGCTGCGTTTTGCTGAGCGACGCCACTTGTTCGGGAATGCCCGCTAAATTATCCAATTCCGCTTCGTTAGCGCTGATACGCTGCGATACATTTTGAATATTGCTGCTATTGGCGGCGACTTGCTGTTGCAAGTTAGTGATATTCGGTAAAGATTGCTCTATGACACCCACGCGGTTGCCAAGAGTACTCACTTGACTGGATAAAATATCTATTTGACCTAGATTGCTTTCGACGATTTCGACGCGATCCGATAAACCGTTAATAGTGGCACTTAAGTTGTCGATAACACTTACCTGGTTTTCAACGGTAGTCAAACGCGAACGAATGGTTGGTAAATCGGCAATAGCCACCTGGTTGTTTTGCACGCGTGTTTCCAAGGTGGATAAGCGTGTACCTTGCGAGGCCAGTTGACTTGGCAGCCCTGTCAATGTCCCTAATGATGTTAACGCCGATGACACACCATCTTCGACGTCATCAAGCCGGTTGCTGTGGTCTATGATACTCGCATCGAGAGCGTTGATTTGTGATCCAAGCGTGTTGGTGGCGTTTGTCAAGCTGTCGAATTGTTCTGTAAAATTATCCTGGATACGGATGGTAACTGAATCAACTAAGCCCGCTTCATCCAATATGCCGCCTTCGCGCAAGCGTTGCAGGATTACATCGTCCACATCATTGCGGTTAATGGCGTTCTCTTCAAGACGTGTCAGGGTGGATTCAAATTCCCTGATATTGACGATATTGCCATCGGCGGTACGCAAATTATTGCGCATATCCGCTAGTTCATTAATACGGGTGTTGAATCCGGCCACATCGATAGGATCACCATTTTCGTCCACAAGTTGCTCACGAAATGCAAGCGCTTCTTCAACGCGTGCACCAATGCTGGTAAAACGCGTGTTTAGTTCGGCCAGATCATCTCCCACATCCACTAAACCTTCCACGCGCACCGCCAATTGATTCATTTCCCGTTGGCGTGATGCGTCTTCATCGCGCAAACCATCGAACTGAATGCGTATATTTTCCACTTGGTTTTTCAGCAATGCCATATCTTGCCGCAACGCCGCCATTTCCTTACGCAGTTCTGTAACCGCGGCTCGCTGCTCTACGGCGCCTGTCATGGCTTCATCCAACAAAGTGCGTGCGCCGGACTCGAACCATGCTAATGTCATTTGGCCACTATGGTTGTGATTGCGCGTAGCATAACGCTCATCCAGTAGTGCGCCGGTGGTTTTTTCCCGTGAAACGATAAGCCGCGCCAAATTACGCACCGCACCCACCATGGCATTCCAGTCCGCCGCGCGCAGCGGATTACCGGTAGTCATTTGCCCGATGGGTTCCAGATCATTGATCACGGAATTGAGCAGTTCCAAGCTTTCAACTCTGGCCATGGTTACAGATCTCCAACACGACCCGCTTTTAATGCATCGGATACAATGCCGCGGGAAGATTTTTTGTTTGCACGTTGTTGCTGCGCCACTTCTTGCTCATAGCTTATAACGGCCGGCTCTGTTGCCATGGCATCAGCAAATTCATTCAAGTCTTTCACATCAGGATCATCACGCACCGCTGGATCGGCCTCGGCAAGTAAATTAACCAACTGCGTTTGAATTTTCTGTGCGGTGCGCCGCTTACGTGCACTGTAGATGCCCGGATTATCCAGCCATGCGTCAGCTAACTCCTTAGCGTTGTCTTCCATCTCCTTTCGTACTTCGGGTGTTGCATTTGGTACTTTTTCCAATGCTGTTTCAACTTTGCGTTGTAATGCCAACTGTTGCATCTGCCGTTGCAGTTGCGCGATGGCCGCGCCAAAGGCATCATAAAAGCGCTGAATATTGCCTTGGATCTCTTCTATTTTCTCGACGATTTCCGGGTGATCATGCCCGACCGGTGAAACCAGATCGGTTAATTCCCGTGTGGAACGCGATACCTCACTCACCGTGCTCGCCAGGTTGTTCCAGTCATCGGCATAGATGGGTTGTCCACCCATTTTGTTGGTATGGCCTTCTGCTGCACTTGTCAATTCATCCAGGCGTTGCTGCACCGGCCCAAGGTCCGCTTCGGGTGTTTCACGGATAGGCACATTTTCAAATATGTTAGTTGGGATATTAATGGGAGCAAACGTCGGCCTGTCTTGAAAGACTTGGACGTTACGGTCAAAGACATCGAATACCATATTAGGATGTTTGGCTTGTACGCGCCATTGACCCGCCGCCAGATTGTTCACAGCGATTGATCCGTCCAAATAGGGTTTGACGGTACGTTGTTCGCCAGAGACCTGATTCGTCAACGTTACCACCATATCTTTGGTAATGGTTGGCGGTGTATTTAATTGCATTTTCAGCATTCTCATATTGGCCTCCTATCAAGCCCTTAAATTTTATAGCCCTTAAACTTCTTAGTCACATGCGGTGGCCGATGCACACACTACGAGACTTTTTTGCCATGTCATGGACCATAGGGAAAATCCACTTCCCAGTACAACGCCACTTCGTGATCCGGCGTCTTTGGAATAGGTTCAAACACCACGCGATTGTAGATACGCGCGAGGCTTTCGCCGCCTTCTTCCAACACACCTAATGCAGCTTCACCCAGCATCACGCGAGGGTCATTGCCATCCGGGCTGGTTGCATGGTTCTCGGGAATCACCGCCCTGACGGTGACGCGAACCTTTAATAGGTCCGTTAGCACGTCGGTGCGTATGACTTCAGGTTGTATGACAACAGTCGCTTGTTGAATAGCAGGCGACCCATCCGGATGCGTCGTTGTCAGCGCGGTAATCTCATAGGGTGGCGTTGCCGGCGTATTGTCGATACCCACGGCCATGCCGTTAATCGGTGTCGAGAGTTCCCCGCGAAACAACGCGGCGACTAACTCAGCGCCTGAACGCATGACCGTATTAGATACATGTCGTTCCATAATTGGAGCGCCACCCGGCTTGCGCAACACTACGTGCAAGCGTCCTTCAATTAAGTTTCGTTTATTCGTATTCACGGTATCTCCTAACCAAAACGTGAACCGTCCAATGCGCTGCTGTCAAACAACGCCGACAAGCCGCTGAGCCGGCTTTCCATTCTCATTTCATCGCTGATCAACGTCGGATCGAGTATGCGTACACGGTCATTCATTTCCTGAGAATCACTTAAAGCGCGCGGTTCCACGCGGCCATCAACCCCTGCAGCGCGCAATAAATTCACCGTTTGCTGCAGCAAGGCAAATAAACGCACGCGGTCCGCGTCCAAATCGCTATCAACCTGGGCATCTCTACGCACAACACCCGTAGGAATTTCAAATACAAACCGGGCGGGCACATCTTCATCCCACCACAAATCCAGGGATACACCGTAAGGTTGTTCAAACAGGGATTTATCAAACAATGTCCCACTCTGTTCATTGTCCCGTTCCGCATAACGGCCGTGCTGCAAATCCACCGCGGGCATACCATAAACACCGGCACCGAGTATCTTTTCGTCAAATACAGCCAAAGGGAAATACCAGAGTTGATTCTCTCCTCTTTCCAGCATCAGGGGTTGCGGTTCTGGATCAGGTATTATTGGTGTGAAGGATTCACCCGGTACAAAACCTTCACCTGTATACAGGCGATCACGCATATCCTTGTCATTGACATTGGCTGTAAATTCGCCGTTGTCATCAACACCCAATTGCAATTCATATCCACACGGTAAATCACCAAGGTAAGTCAGGACCTGACCATTGGTTAAATTGACCAACACGGGTACCGTCGTCATGCGTCCCGTCACACCACGAATCACACCTTGTAAAGGCACTGGGTGCAATCCCTTATTGTTTAGTGTGAACTTGCCCAGTGAACGCAACAGGCCTCTATTATTGATGAGGGTTTCACTGCGGCGCCGTTGCTTGGGATATTCGATAAACGCCGGCGTCATTGGCTTTTCTGTAGGACCGGTGTGAAAAACAGAACGCCCGGTACCGGTTGTAGCTGGTAAATCAAAATAGCGCGTACCCAGCGCTTGCTGTGCACCATCAATAATGCGCACCAGTACAAACTCCAAAACATCGCGCGTGACCGCACCACGTAACCGGGCCGCAATGGTTGCTTTTAAGCGCGCGCGGTAAAGATGATCCGGCTCCCAGGACGCGGCTGGAATATCAAATAACGCACCTAACTTGACAATGTCATCATGATCAAAAGCCGTATCAATCCAATGAGCACGCTGCACGCGGTTCATATCTTCGTCGTAGGCGGCCATGCTGGTTGTGAACAATGCCATGACTTGATGCAGCAATGAGCCCGGATCGATGTTATAAATTGGCGGAAAACGTTGCAAACATGCATCCAGCCTGTTCATTGTGTTGACTCCTCAACGCGTACAGCGCGAACCACGAGGGTGCTGTTAGGCGGTAAGGTAAATGCGGGATCATTATCGCGTAACTCAGTAAAACCACCGCTTTCCTGATCAAACACAATCACGCTTTCACCACGCACCATCACAAACTGTTCATCATTGCGTATTGCTGTCGCGATTTGGTCAAAAGTAATTGCCGCCCCAGGCTGCAACGTGGATAGTAATCCCTGTAAGGCGTTGGTTATCGGCGATTTCAGACTATCAACACTCACTGACAAATCCGTGACCTTAATATCCGCGTCCACCTGTACTAACACGAATTGACCGTCGGCGGCAGCCTCGTCGAATTGCACCGTACCAAAGGTCACTGGCGCTGCGCTGTCCAAACTCGCCGTTTTGCCGGTGGGTAACGTCCAGGTTTCTTCACTAACAGTTGCGCCATCGGCGCTTACTGATATCGTGGCATCAACGATATTGTCATCTTGTAATGTCAATGCAACCACACGTGTTCGCCGCAGTGTTCCGTTTGGCCCAAGGCTTTTAACATGGGTACTTAAGCGTGTTGTAATACCGTCTTTGATGTCGGCCACTTGCGAGGTTGGCAGTGACGAGCCGGCCAACACCAGATCGACATGAAAACCTAACACCACGCGACCCGCCCACTGCCGATCAATATAAATACCCGCGGGACGCAGTTCATTTATGCGTTGGTCGGCAACGCGGCGATTAAAGTCGTTATCTTCAGTCAATGCGATATCAACGCGTATCATGCCGGGCACCGGCGCATTGGGATCCGGATATTCCGTGATCGTCGCAGCGGATACAAACGGTAAGCCCTCCAAGCCGTAACGTATGGCGTCGCGTGTGCCTTTGCCAGTAGCGTGAATGGCACGCCGTGCACGCGCCGCCAGTTGTGCGTCAGTTTCATCTTCAGTGGAACGAAACGTGGGCTCATCATTCACGACGCGGTCTATGCCAGCGATGGCGCGCTCCAATACTGTAAGCTTACCGGCATCCACAGGCTTGGTACGCGCATATTGTCCATGCGCCCACACTTCCACGGTGGCTTGATTGGGCAACAATGTGGCTTCTTGACTGGTTAAGTAGCGGTTACCTTCTCCATCGCTCACGGCAGTGGATATTGGAATAAAGACACTGCCGGGCGAACCCGTGCGCCGTGAAAATCGCACTTTGCCAACAGAATGACCCGCTTTTAAACGGCGTGTATCCACTAACGCGACAACTTTATCCAAAGAGCTGCCGGTGGCGGTTTCCACAAAGGCGGACTCATACACCATCTGCAGTTGCTGGTATTGAGTTGCGATTTCTCGCGATAACGTTTCTATTAACGTGCGTCCTACGCTGCCCACGTTAATATCCGTAATCGGTGTAGGTTTTAAGCGATCGGGATAGTAATTAACCGTCAACGTGGTTTGCGGTGCGGGTTTTTGTGCACGATCGCGAAAACGAATGGCGACCAGATCCGCGGGATTCTCTTCTGTGCCGATCAATTCGAAATCTCTTTCGCTGAAACGGTAGTCAATGAGTTCTTCGCCCAGTCGAATTTGGCCCTGCAAGTGGCTAATGCGGCGCACCGGGCGATTATCTAGATGAATAAGATCGGGTACTGACGCACCAATGGTGTGTGTCTCCGCGATTGTACCGCCGGTGAGCACGGTAAGTAAGTCACGAACAATATCGGGATAGGTGCGGTCAGAAAAATTCATAAACCTATCTCCAACCCTAGCGCAACGGGATCACCACTGCCGGCCACTAAAATACGGGCAAGAATGCGCAAGCGATCCGGTGCATCGGGCGTGGTGGGCGCAATGTCCAAGGATAAAATTTCCGCCACGCGCTTTTCCTGAGCGATGGCTTGAATAACATAAGCGCGCGCGCGGAGCTGCGCCGCGGTTACGTTTTCTTCTCCGATCAACTCATGCAAGCGGCTCCCATAGCCGGCATGCCCCAGGTCCTTAAGACTGCCCAACGGTGTCAATAAACGCAGTATTAACGCCTGCTGTATGTTTTCCACGCCACGCGCCGCGGCCAAATCAGTGGGTTCATCTCGGTAGACATTACCGGCAGGATGCTGGGTTAAATCCAGGGTGTCCCACTCATCGGCGGCGAAAAACGGTGTTACTAATAAGTCCTTGCCCAAATGTTCCATCTCTGCGGCCATGTTTAACCTCCTATGAGCACCGTACCCACCGCAATTATTTGTCCTACCGGTGCATCGGCGGGATCATTGCAGGTTTTCACGGTATCTGTGGCACGCGCTACCATTTTGCCTTGCACTTTCACCGTGGCACTTCCCATCATAACGGTTCCTTTGTTCGCCGGTGGTTTCTGAAATGAAACGCCCGGCGGTGTGGGAATATGCGATGGTTGATTACTTGCCGTACTGTCGACCGTTGCGACGGCCTTACCATTGGCTTTCACGCTGCTGGATAAAGCGCCATCCAACTGCCCGGTAAATGGATGCGGTAAGGGCGTTGGCACCGGACCACCGGCGGTGGGCACCATCACAATATGTGTATCGACTGCCACTACTTGATCCCCTTGACGCGCAACTGGATTTCCCATTAGTTAATACCCACCGTTTGTCCGTTGATTTTCACTTCGGTATCGCCTTCGATTTTGATAGTCGGCGCTTTTAGTTTTAAGGTACCCGCCGCTTCAATACTTAAATCGCCGTCTTGCGCCAGCGTTATTTTGGTTCCGCCCGCCGTTACATTGACAGTACCATCGGAATCGGATGAATGACTTATCTGCAATTGCACGCCACCCGCGGTAAACTCAATGCTGCCGTCACTGACACTCATGCTCGCATCCTTGTCACCGCCCAGTGTTACGGTAAAAGAACGTTTCGAACCGTCAGATAACACGCGAATATCCACTGCCTCTTTTTCCGGATCTTCGGCATCACCCGGCCAAATCAGCGCGGCTTCGTCGCGCGTGAATCGCGGAGGCCTGCGTTCATCCGTATATACTTGCCCAATCGCAATTGCCGATGACAGATCACCGCGTGGCATGAGCACCAATACCACATCGCCTTGCCGCGGCAGCGCCGCCACGCCACTTATTGTGCTTGCTAGTGGTATGCGATTAATGGCCAGCCCTGAATCTTTCAGTGTCACGCTGACACTGTGGCTATCGTTGCCGTCATCATCGTCGAAGTTGGATGTCACCACCCCCAATTCACAATAGGGATGTTGATCCGCTTCATGCCGTGCAATGGCTTGCAACACCTCAACTACACGGCTCATAACAATCCTCCTATAGCACCCAACAAATCTCCAAATGCGGACGCACCCCCCACTTGTCCGCTGGCCCAGACTTCGGTGCTGGCGCCGGCGAAAGGCGATAAGGTGGAAATCACTTGACGAATGCGGCATTCTTGCAATGGCAGATGATCCGGCATGTCGGCAAATTCCATTCGCATACCTGGTTGCAACTGCGGATGTAACCACGTGCGCAAACGTACTTGTGCTTCTCCCGCCGCACGCCGATGCGTGAAAGCGGCTGCCGCGAATTCCGTGTCGTCTGTGGTGCGTAACTCCGGTTGTGCAATGGTACGTCCGTTGAAGCCGGGTGGACTGCCACTACCTTTCAAAAAGTCAGTGATAATCCATCGTCCTTGGTCAGAAGACGCTGCATCCGCGCCTTCACCGACAACGGTTAATATGTTTTCATTGGCCAGAGCGCTGCATATTTCTCCTGCTAACAGTTCACGCCCAAAGTGCAGCGCCAACTCGCCGCCCGGTCCACCGTCTTCGCTGATATGCAGGCTACCGTCACCATCAAATGCGCACGCGGCACCTGCCAATAAGGCTAAGCGCGCGATTTCCTGTGCCGCGGTCGCCCGGCCGTCTGCGACATACAGCGCCAATGTCGCGCCATCGATATTGCTTGCTACATCGATATCCGCATCGGAACATAAGCTATTGATAATGTCGCCAATAGTTTGCTGTTCGAGTGTCATACTCGGCCGGTAACGGGCCAAGGCCAAGCCGCCGTTGTGCGCTTCAATGTGTAGACCGGACAAAGAGTGTTGTACTTGTGTTAGCTGCCCGGTGAAAACCGTAGCTGCGCCATCACCACCATCAATCTCCAGACTGCAATCTTCACCCGGCTCCGCTTCAAAAGTAACGCTGGCGGGGAACAATATTTCCAAACGATCCAGGGCCGATAGTTGCGTGCGCCGCAAGCGCATGGCGACAATGTGTTGGTCGTAAAGAAAGTTACCTACAGTAAGAGAGAGAGTGACATCCAACATTTAACCACCCTCCAATAAATTGGTTAAGTTGCCTGCAGTGCCCGCCGCATCACCGCCGGAGGTGCCTAATCCCTCCGCTTCTTCCTGCACAGGTGTAAGAGGATTACCCAAGGATAACCCAGCAAGACCTGCGAGTGCTTCCAGGTCACCGAGTACATCCGTTACCGCTTCCAATGCGCCCTGAAGGTCGCCCGCCATATCGGTAATATCGCCAAGAATATCGGTGTCAAATCCCAGATCGAATCCATCTAAGCCACCAAAGGGTGATAACTCCGCAGGCTCGGGCAGTGGTGGGGATTCCCGCAGTAACATGTGATAGTCATAATATCCGGGGCGGCCGGCGTGTTCCTCGAATTCAGCCGCGACAACAATGACGTTTTCCATTTCCAGCGCGGTAGCGATATCCGCTGTGAACGGCACTTCTTCACCGGATGATGCGTTTTCTTGCAACTCTCTTAAACGATCCGCTACATCTTCACCCACCAATACGCCGGCGATTTCTATTTCGTGTGAAGAGCGTCCAAGACCTTGCTGCACATCGCCATCTAATCCCGGGACCGGCATAGAGAGAGTGCGTTGCAGTGTACGTTGCCGCGCCCAAGTCACATAATCCAAGGCTAAATCATCAATCATGGGAATAGGCCGTGTCATGGTATATCAATCCCCGCTTCGCGTGCGGCGCGTTCCAACGCATCTGCCATTTTTTCTTCAAATTCGCTTAGTTCGAACGGATTCTCTTTGACGCTATGCTGTAAACGCATAGCGATGGATGGTGGAATTGATGCTAAACAAGCTTCATTAGATGCGACTGATATCTTCCGGTTCTGGTGACTATGCGGCCAATTGCCGACACTCGTAAATGTCCCGGGCGCTATATACGGAGTAAAATATTGGGGTAACACTGACCAGTTGGTCTGGTGTACCTGCCCAGCTATCCATTGCTGCGATGGCACGTTTCCATGCATGGTTTGCCAATCGCCGTTATGGTTTACTGGATGATTGGCAACGGCGCTTCGATTTATGGAGTTGAGGTCCGTGTTCAATTGCGTAGCAACAGCATTGCTACGCCAATCATTGTGTGGTTGTGTAGATGGTATAGATGCGCCAGGCGCAGGTGTTATATTACCAGCGGCTTTGTGCTGCACCGTCTCTTTGGGCACTGCATAACGCTTGTGTGTTGCAACGGCGCGGTTGGAAGTATTAGTGAGTGATTCAATAGCATCTCTTTCCGATTCACTATCACCAGGATGCGTTGTGCGAGCAAGGGTTGCTGTCCTCTTATAAATCCGTTGACTTCCACTATCACTATTCACGTGGTTCAAATGAGCAACAGGATTAGCATCAGAAACATTCTCTTGCTCACGTGTGGATTTTGAATGCGATGCTTTAAGGCGCGCCGTACCTTTGAAAAACGTGGCTGTCGGTTCCTTTAAACCTGTCGTTTCATTGAATGCCGCAGTTTTCCCGCCTAGTGACACAGTCGAATTTGATTGTGCAGGTTTTACCACTTGCGGCTGTTGCCACACGAACCCTTGTTCAGTTGTTTCAAGTTCCGGCTCTAACGCTAATCCTGCCCAAGAAGCCACGGCGTCTAACATATTTTGTAGCCGTACTCGTAACACAGCATCATTGTTTGCATCCTGAGTGACTGAGCCATCATTTGCTGTTGCGTTACTAACGGCGGATGTACCGGCTTGCGCAAAAATAATGGACGTCCAACCATCACTGTGCTGTTGCGAAGCATTGCGTTGCCGATGCTGCTCTTCTAATGTGCGCACCATATCATCCATCGAAGCAATGCTTTGTTCTTTTAAATCGTCGGGGCGCCAACCGAAAGCCCGCGCCAGAAGCAGTTCTGCCCTGGCGAGAGATACAGGGGGTGTTTGCTCAGGTACATTTAATAGATACAGGAATATGAAAGCTAATCGGATGCGGTCATTGACCGGTTGAGGATCGACAAGTACCGCAAATACGTTTTCGATAAACAGCTCGCGATCAAGCTGACCGGCGACAATAGCAGTTCGTACTAACTGGTGTCTTAGTCCCCAATTCCATTCTTGGAGGGTATAGGTGTGTTGTTTATCTTCTACAGTCCAACGTTTGGCGCGCAGGTCGCGCCATACACTTATCCCCCGGATATCCATTGGTATCCGAATCATGCGTGTTTTCCGACTTGTTGTAGCTTTTGGTCAACGGTTATAGAGGCTTTAGTAAATGCTTAACCCCCACCACCGCCAGAGTCCTCTTCACGGACACGGGTAGCGGAAAAGGCATAAACTGTTTCGCCATGGCCTCCAGAACTAATAGCAAACTCCTTGTCTGACATAAAACAATCATCAAAGGAAACCGACCGTGTGGCTTCGCCGTGAGTCAAGGTTGCCACTACTTGAAACATGGCGCCGGAACCTGCCAATGTATCCAAAGCAGCATTCGCCGATGCGACTTGTATGCGCCCCTGTACACGTGTCGCGCCATAGTAAGCAGTAAGTCTTTCATCGGAACCCAATGCGAACACGTCGCCTTGTTGGCGCACAATCCGGTAATCAATACCTTGTACACCTTCAATGGGATTACCATCCACCATGAGAGATGAGCTATTCGCTGTAAAGATCTTTGCCATTAAACCCTCCCTTGTCTGCCGTTATGCTTACAGCAGCGCATCAATTTCTTACCCGAATGGTTGCGTAGATGTAGTCAATCGCACGCACCGGCCGCACTGCAATATCAATGCGCGCGTTCCCGGCAGCGACATCATTTTGCGACGCATACACATCCACTTCAAAGGCGGGACTGGACCCATCCACTGAAGGAACCAAAGCTCCGTCTCGTTCCATTTGCGTGAATGTGGCCACGATCATTTGCTTTAAGGCATTGCGTGACTCGGCGTTATTGAGTTCACCAATAAACCGATCGGATATTTTTTTCACTTCGCGTATACAACGATCCGCCACGCGCACCACTGAAATTTGAAATCCATCAGTGGCGATACCTTTAAGGCAAATGGTGCCTCGGCCCCGTTTGAAACTAATGACACAAATATTGCCATCAGGCCCGAGCAATTTATTCAAATCACTTTCTGAATAAACAGCCAATGGTACACCCGGTTGTGCAATGGTTTTGAAAGTCGATGATTGAAAATATTCAAGATGCCCAAGCAGGCCAGCCATTGCACCTTCTGCGCCCGCTGGCGCAACCAGAACAAAACGACGATCCGCGACTTGACCTGCGTGATCTATGATCGCTCCAATATCGTCGTTCTCTACAGGGCTAATGGAACCCAAAGCAATTCTTGGTTTGGCATTGTCAGCTTGCGAGCGCGAATGACCTAACAATGATTGTTGGACTTGAATGTGATTAAGGTTTTCATCTTTCCATTCTTGTAATCCCGCCAGCACCATGTCCACCGCATCCTCTTGCGCTAATGCATCAATAGCTGATTGCCAAGCCGACATCGCCGGTGCAGTGCCATTACGCAATGCCCGCGGACTAAAGGTCGCCGTAGGCCAATGGGTGGTGCGCGCACGTGTATACAAATCAATCGCACGGAGAAATCCACTGCCTTCTTCGAGTACTGTGGGCAAATAACGCGGATTGTCCGGATCCATGGAGAGATTATCAAATACCTCCTGCTCCGCGAATCCAGTGTCCAATTGCAAACCAACTGTTAAGCGCACTGTGTTTGGTTCAGTTCCATCTTGCACACGTAAGCGAATACGCGCTGCATCTGCTCCTTCTGCGGCACGCAGTTCCAAGATATCTGATCCTGGATTGTCTTGTCCCTCATAGCGGCGCGCGAAACCCGCATCCTGTCCACCCGTTAAATAAAACGCATTCGCTGCACCCACATCGGGTGACAAATTACCATTACCGACAAGCGCAGCATTGATACTTGCATCTTCATTAATCGCCGCTGCTATCGCGGTAGCGTTGGGCAAATCTTCATAGTCTGCGGTACGCACACCTTCTTCGTGGACTGTGATAGTGACTGAAGGCGTCAGGGTTTCCGCAGCCGTAGGCGCTGGAATAAGATTGCCGAGACGTTCGGCAAGTATGGCAGGATCGCTATTAAGCGCCTGCACCAATCCTGCTATTGAAGTCAGGTTTTGATAATTACGTGCAGGATTGCCAGGCACTTCTACAGTCACATTGACACCGCCCGCGCCGTTGTCTGCGACGGTAATCTGTATTGTCGCGCCTTGCGCACCTGGCTCTACCGCACGTATACGCACAGCTGGATCATCATTTGTATCGTTGAGCACAGTAACTGCCCGCCCTTGACGTACTGACAAGCTAACGCGGTTACCACCACTACCCGGTCGTGCCGCTGTCACTGCTATAAGGCTGGCGCCGGCCGCTGTTAACATTCCCGATGCAGCCGCTTCGGCGGCTTCGTTTAACTGCACTGAACCCGCGTCCAATGCCGGTAAGTCTTCCTGGAATACAGGGTCCACGGCGACCAGCACACCGCTATCACGATTGATCACGGTAAATAAATCATTGTCGTCACCAGGCCTTAAGATCATATTATCGTGACGCTCAATCTGCCGTCCTTTGTGCAGGACTTCAATGCTGATGCGTCGTACTGTTCTACGGTCTGTCGCTAAACTGCGTACAACTCTAACCGACAAATCATTACCCCAAGGCCCTACCGCCCGTGCTCTTAAGATAACAATATCATCACCTTCATCATCTTGAAGTGTAACAGACGCCTCCTGACCGGTGCCCGGATCAACAGGCGATACGATTACTTCCGAAACACCATTGACTAACGCGGAAACAACCTCTGGAAAACTGATACGAGTAGCGGAACCAAACACCTCAAAAAGTTCTTGAGTGGAAGTGATACCTGCTATGCCTTCTTGCGGTATTCGATCAACGACACCAACAGCACCTAAGATTCCGGAGCGTGCCGGCAATGGGGGTGGAACATCGAAGCGTGCTTCAACGCTAACGCCAGGCACAATAAGGGAACGCGGCATGACTATCCTCCTTGAAACGTGATGTCATTCTTGTCAATTATGACTGCTGCTCATACAACACAGCTGGATAAGCTTCTTTTTATTAACTCAGTAATCGTCCTCACTACTTGATTCAACCGTTCTTTATTCTACGACCGATCAATAAAGCTCCATTTGTTGCATTACAAAAATCAAATTGTATAAATTCTAACGACACAACACTGATTACAACTTGAACATACAGCTAGCGGATGAAAGTCTTAAAAGATATTTTTATAAATACTAAATTACCATACCATTATATCTACACAATTACATTGATATGAGTCAACATGAAAAATTACCATAGTATTGTAATTTGTTGTTTGTAAGCCGATAACTCAGCAATTAGAAAATTATGAATATTAACATATATGATTCATAGAATTTAAAAACGGCTTATGAAAAGAGAAATACAACGACGACTACACTGGGTGCGCCTCTATAAAGAATATGGTGATGTTGGTTTGCTTGTTGGCGTTGTGGTGTTACAAGACCATCATAAATAAAGTGGTGGTAAACACGTTACCAAGAGCATGGCATAAAAGGCCTCACAAGCCAAAGCCGACGCCCCTCTACTTCGCCAAGTGCTAAAGTAGGCAACAAGGAAGAGCAGCTGATTCTGGAGTTGCGTACGACCCGGAATTTTGGTGCTCGAAAGATTCAGATCGAGCTATTGTAGTAAGATGTTTACCTTATCCATGGAGGTTTGGCACAATAATTCGCTATAGACAGCATGTTGTATGCAAGCAATCTTATCGTCGAGCTTTAACGAGTTTGCCATCCAATAATTGTGCAAGAATGTCTTCATCTTCGTAATAATCCGTACCATCCCTGTCTTCTCTGATATGTTGCGTTATTTTTTTGCGGATTCCTCAGATATATTTAAACAGTTCTTTAGATAAGGCGCCAACACATTAGGATCATAGTATTAATCCACGCCCTGGCGATCTTCCTTGATTTGAAGTGCAGTGTCTTTTGCAACTTGTCTTACCATGGCGTGAATCCTCCTTTTCTTTAAAACCTTAATCCACTATATTCCTGAGATTTTGCGGCATTTCAAATGTTGACAGCATATCCACCGAGCCACATTGATAGCTGCCGTATAATTCCCCGCTTAAATTGTCGCAGAATACTTTTACAAGATCGCTGCCAGCGAGGGGACGAGCCTGGCAATCTTTACTGCAACGCCGCCCAACTTTTCGATTTGCAGCTTTAATTGCGCTTGTTGCAAATTAATCCTGGATGCCCCTTTAACAACCGCTATTAAATCGTCATACTTTTCCAGGTCCGTCATTCCAGGCGTTATGGCGGCTATGTCCGCGCGTGATAATCCAATAAGTTCATTCAACTCGTTTTTGTACATTCCTCTAATGTGGTCCTCCCCCGCTCTAATGTTACATCCAGATCGTCTTCAAAACCCTTTTTATCAAATTCATCAGCTATTGGTATATTCTCCCTTAGTTGCCTGATACTTTCGATTTAAATTCATTGATCGTATTTTTTAATTTCTCCGCGTTTTCTTCAACCTTGGACAATTTCTCGTCTGCCTGAGTGGATTCTTCCACTAGATCGGCAATCTTTTCTGTTGTACCTGACAGCGCTGTACCGATCGTGGTGCGAAGATCTTGTTCCATCCCCATGGCATCCATATTTTCCGATTGCGTGTCATGTACTTTCACCACAGAGGATAAGTGCCCCGTGATGATGGAATTGGCATAATGTAATTGCAGATAGGCCCGTTCGATGGAACTCAGCACTTCAGTTTCTTGCTGGTTGATAGGATTCAACAACACAGTTCGCATGGATTCAACATCCTGACGTATCTTGAATACGAAGATTCCCATGCCTTTTAAGACCGCTTCCTGCAATTGGGGTGATCCTCTGTCACTAAAGGCGGCATTGATGGCCAGTAACAGCGATTTGCTTCTCTCCTTCGGATCGGAACTCGTTGCCAGTTCTTGTTGACAGGCCATGGCATTGTTGATTTGATATGGCGCATAAACCTTGTCGACAAATCGATTGATGTCACTTCGCATGCGGGAAAATAACAGTTTAGCCATTTCTCGATGTGATGAATGAACTGACGCCAAGTCACGACCAATAGTCGCCGAGAATTCAACAGACTACTTAGGCACTTGTGCGCACGACACGACAAATACGCCAGGAAAGATCGAAAACACTAGTCTCCTATTCATTGGCTCTCCTTTTTTCATGCCATTCCTGCTGTAGCGGTTTTGTTAACAATAGATTACAACAATCATTACGAAAAAACTGACGGCATTATCCATCGCTTTCGCAGTTTTTAACTAGGACCATTATCGTACGCTAGCGATACCTATTTGATTAACCATCGCATGCGGTACTTTCCGCACTCTTTATTGATCACGAACCGCAAGAGCATGGTTAAGGCCAAAAAAAGCCTGGTGTTGATCGATTGCAGCAAATTTATTATGGTCTTAATGTAATGAGTAGATCCGGAGTTTCTTGTTACTCAGGCAAACACATTGGCTCAAAATGCGCCGACTTTTCAATATTTGAACTGGGGGACGGCAACCGGATTGTGCCACTATTCATAACCGGTGGCTACCTTTGACGAACCTTCAGGAAGTTGAACTTGACGGGCGTGCTGAAGCGCTTTATTGGTCAATCCTGTGAGTGGCTGCATAGTAACATCCGTTATTTAGATACCCAGCACCGCGCGCGTTGCCGCACCTACAATGCCATCGACCATCAGGCGGTGTTCTTTTTGCAGACGCACGACGCTGCGTTCGGTGCCGGTGCCAAAGATACCATCCACAACAGTATCAAAACCGGCATTCACCAGTGCCTGCTGCAACGCCTTGACGTCCTCACCGGTCATATACGGACGCTTTAACATTAACAAACGCGGTTCGTCCGCCGCTGCGGATACGCGCACCGATGCCGGTTGTTCCAGTAACGCCGCATCAATGCGCACACCGTGGATCTGAAGGGGCAACTCCAACTGCCAGTTGTTCTCCGCTATAAGATTCTGCAAGTTATCCATGCGATACACCGTACGGCGCAACAGAGTATTCGTGTGAGTCGCTAACCAATGACGGCGGGTTGCGACATACTGCATCATCCACTGCTGCTCACCGATCTCGCTTAAGGCGCCGGACTCCGCCGTGGTTTGATCCCGCAGCCGGTGCCAACTACCATGAATTTTGCTGTCGTAGACCGTGGCTATACCCAAGGCGGTTTGCGCCTGAATATGCGCCGCCGACGCCAAACACGGCGCCCAATAGACGCGATCAAAAAACGCATTCTGTACCGTATGCATCACCGGATCCTCACCCGCGTCACGCAAAATATTTTTCAGCTCACTGTCGTGATCCAACTGCAAATCGGCCGCTTCCAATCGCGGCAAATACGCCTATAACGCGCCGCCATAGGAGGCTTCAGCCTGACCGCAGTAATCCTTGATCAATAAGTACAGATTGCCACTTGCCAGTGTGGTTTGCGAACGCCCGTAGGTTAAATGACCCGGATCCCCTCTCAGCAAGGTGACCTTCCCGTAATCACCGCGCACCTTGCCGGTTTCAAAAATATTGACGATGGCTTGCGCGGTTAATTTTTGCAGTTGCGTTACCATAAAAGGAACTCCTGATACTCATGAAACAATCGGGGGACACCGGCAGGCATTCGCTGATGTAACGGTCAATCGCGCCACAGCTTACTTGTTAGCCCGCATTTCTCACCATATACATGAAAAAAGGCCGCCCACCTTGTTATAATTCATCTGCAATCAATCATTTAGAACAATAACAAGAGGCGACCTT
>JAKEGK010000282.1 GCA_022627515.1 Gammaproteobacteria bacterium | reverse complement strand
TGGCGGGGGATGCGGGAGAGACGCATAGTGGAAACGGCCATGACCTGGCGACTCGCGGTTGCGTTTATGCGGGCGATACCACTTTTGCTCCAGCTCCCACTTATAAATTTTGTGAGTTTGCCACGCTGAACAAAGCTAACAGTCACGAATCGCGTGTTCATCATGTTGAAACTCCCAACGGGCTTGTCGGGGCGGATGGTTATGTGCCCGTTGACGCCGGTTTTGTCTGGATTACCGAACTGGCTTATCAGCTGAATCTAGGTGATACCCAGGTGGAAGGTATGTCGGGACAAAACATCAGTGATCTCGGTATTCCAAGTCCTGTTCCATCGGTTAACACGCCGGAAACTTACTCATTGGCTTTGTTAGCTACTTCAGAAAATCAAAAGCGCGGACGTCAGTTCATTGACTTTCTGCGCAGTCCGGAAGGTCAGGCTGTATATACAACCGGTGGATTTACGGGTTTGACGCCCGCTGAGCTGGATGGAGGCTGGTGTTACTCCAAGCCCGTCAATGGTGTGTCTGTCGCGACAAATCGTACCGGTCCGGGTTCCTGCGATGACTGGCTGGATAACGGCAGTATTCAGTAGTTGACAGTTGCCCGAAGTATTTCATGGCATAACGGCATAAAAATAATAACGACAAGCAAGAAGCTAACCCGCTCTTCGGAGCGGGTTTTTTTATGCCTTTGGCTTACTTATTGCACGATTTCTGTGCAGTGAATGGACTTTCTTCTCATCTTGAAAAAAGTCGAAATGCATCAATATGATATTTAACGCGCATCGACTAATTGGCGTGTCAAATTTTTGCAGGTGGGTACAACAATGGCAGAATTTCTGGAAATAGACGGCAAAAAACCCGAAGTAATCCCTCATATCACTGAAGCCCGGTATTCGGTAGGGCAGCTGATTCACCACAAGTTGTTCGGTTACCGGGGTGTAGTTGTCGATGTGGATCCGGTATTTTCCGGTTCGGATGACTGGTACGAGCGTGTTGCGAAATCGCGTCCCCCAAAGGATAAACCCTGGTACCACATTCTGGTGGATGATGGTGAACACAACACCTATGTCGCAGAACTAAATCTGGAAGAAGACTGGACCAATGAAGCGGTTAATCATCCCTTGATTCCGGAATTGTTTGCCGATTTTGTGGACGGCAAATATATTGTAAATTGGTTGAAGAACTGATTGCCGCGCCGGGTGGATTTTTCCGCTGGTTCGGCAATTCGGCAATTCGGCAAAATGTGTAACAAATTGCATTAAGCGCTTCCACGAAACTAGAAAGTCAAAGAGTTAACGCAGTTCCAGTTCCTCCATTAATTGCCAGAGGCGTTCCAGTCGTTGCAGAGGATCATGCATCTGTAACAGATACTGTTTATGCTCCAGCCGCAACGGCAGTAACTCCGCGAGCCTGCCGCTCACCCAACCGGCGTCTTCATAATGTTTCTCCAGCCTGGCAAATGGATAACCCAGTTGGTCCAGCAGTTTTCGCAATATTTCAACTGCAGGCAAATAAGCGCCTGGTATTTTCTGTTCCGTTTCATTGGGGAGCAGTTCCACGTCAGCGACAGTAAGCTGGTTAGGTTGGACAGACTTGGACAGAATATGAAAGCGTTGCTTGCCCTGGGCGGTAATGCACAACATGCCGCTGGCATCCATATTAAAATAGCTTATCTCACTCAAGGTGCCGATCTCGTATGTGTCCGCCGCTTTGCCGACTTCCGAACCTTCCCGTATCAGGCAAATGCCAAAACCGCTGCCTCCTTTCATGCAGGTGCTGATCATATCGAGGTAACGCGGTTCGAAAATACGCAGCGGTAATGCGCCACGGGGGAAAAGCACCGTATGCAGTGGAAAGATGGGTATGGATAGTGTTGTCATTGCGCTGTTGACTCACCCCACCGGGGCGCCAGGTTATGTTCGATATCCAGATGATCCAAAACGCGTGCTACGACAAAATCAATCAGATGGTCGATGGTTTTTGGGTGATGATAAAAACCAGGGCTTGCGGGCAGCATCGCTACCCCCAGCCGCGCCAGTTTCAACATATTTTCCAAATGAATGGCTGATACCGGCATTTCTCTGGTTACCAGTATCAGTTTGCGTTGTTCCTTGAGCATGACGTCGGCCGCCCGCTCAATAAGATTGTCACTGGATCCATGGGCTATTGAAGAAAGTGTAGCTGATGAGCAGGGGCACACAACCATGGCGCGCGGCGCGCCGGATCCGCTGGCGATGGGCGCCATCCATTGTTCTTTGCCAAATACCTGAAGTTGCCCGGATTTTGCGGAATACAGGTGATTGAAATAAGCATTAATTTCTTCCGGGCGGCCGCCAAATTTATGTTCAGTTTCCGTGCTGATGACCACGTGCGCGGCGCTGGATATGAGCAAATTCACCCTTTCACCGGCTTGTAACAGGCATTCCAGCAAACGCAGGCCGTATTGCACACCCGAGGCCCCGGTAATCGCTAACGTGATGTGTCGATTTTTCATCAGGTATAAATCGTTGCGTCGATCTTCTCTTCTATGGACCTATTTCCTATGGACCTATTTCCTATGGACATTGGTCTCTTTAGCTGAGTTCTCGAAATATTGTTCAAATTTCAGCTGTTTTGTTTACTTCTGGCCCGGCGCGGGATAGCGGGATTTTAATTCGGCCAGTAATTTTTGGTGCAGGCCACCAAATGCGCCATTGCTCATTATCAACAGATGATCCCCCGGTTTAGCGGTTTGAATAACACGGGTAATGATGTCGCCGATGCTGGACATTATCGAGGCCGGTGGCCGGGTATTTTTGGCGACGGCTTCCAGACTCCAGCCGATATCCGCTGGTTGATAGTAGATGACTTCATCTGCGCGATTCAGCGATGCGGCCAGCGTATCTTGATGTACGCCCATGCGCATGGTGTTGGAGCGTGGTTCCAGGATGGCTATGATGCGCGCATCACCCACTTTATTGCGCAGCCCGCCCAGTGTTAATTCGATTGCCGTGGGGTGGTGCGCGAAATCGTCGTATATCGTTATGTTATTTACCACGCCAACCACTTCCATGCGCCGTTTGACGTTTCTAAACCGGCTCATGGCTTCAATGGCGTGTTGTACCGGTACGCCCGCGTGGCGTGCGGCGGCTATAGCCATGACGGCGTTATTAACGTTATGCAAACCCTGCAAATTCCAGTTCACGGTTCCGGCTTTTTTGTCATGAATATGGACATCGAACCGGCTCGCATCCTGTGACAGATTTCTGATTTGCCATTGACAGTCTTTATCGTCGCCCAGATATTCAATTGGCGTCCAGCATCCCATGCGCAATACGTCCTCCAGATTGTGATCCGCCTTGGGTGCGATAATCAAGCCATTGCCGGGTACTGTCCGGACTAAATGATGAAACTGACGTTTGATAGCGTCAAGATCCGGAAAGATATCCGCATGATCATATTCGAGATTATTCATGATCAGGGTGCGGGGACGGTAATGGACAAACTTGGAGCGCTTGTCGAAAAACGCTGTGTCGTACTCGTCCGCTTCCACCACGAAAAACGGCGCGTTGCCACTGCGTGCCGACACGCCGAAGTTTTCCGGTATGCCGCCGATCAGAAAGCCGGGTTTTAAACCGGCGTATTCCAGAATCCAGGCCAGCATGCTGGAGGTGGTAGTCTTGCCATGCGTGCCGGATACCGCCAGTACCCAGCGGTCTTTCAACAAATAACTGGCGAGAAACTCAGGCCCCGAAGTATAGGGTAAATTATTTTGCAGCACCCATTCCACCGCGGGTTTGCCGCGGGATAACGCATTTCCAATCACGACCAGATCGGGAGCCGGGTCAAATTGCGTGGTGTCGTCCAGATTGCTCAGAGTGATGCCGGCATTTTCCAGCTGGGTACTCATGGGAGGATAAACGTTGGTGTCAGAACCGCTCACGGTATAGCCCAGTTCGCGGGCCAGCAACGCTATCCCACCCATAAATGTTCCGCAAATGCCTAATATATGTACGTGCATGGCAGTAAGGTTTCCTGGTTAGATAATATTAATTCGCGCAGTCAGTTTTATATTCAGTTAAGCCTGAGCAATGAAGAATAC
>JAKEGK010000281.1 GCA_022627515.1 Gammaproteobacteria bacterium | reverse complement strand
TTCGCGGGAGCAAATTATACCGCGGAAGGTTTTTACGTGAAGTTCCGCTTTGCGTTTGATCACTACACAACGCGCAAGGCAATGGCCTGGTGGGAAAAACACGAAGGCGCGATGTATTAACTATTGAGCGCCAATGTGCCTACCAGCTGTGAAACCTCTGTCAGTTCATGACGCTTCAGATAGTCGACAATTCCCTGGTTTATTTTGGGACATACCAGCGGATCATAAAACAGCGCGGTGCCGATACCCACCGCCGACGCCCCGGCGATAATAAACTCAATCGCATCTTCCGCGGTGAGAATGCCACCCTGGCCAATGATGGGAATATCATGGTGTTTGCACACCTGATAAACCTGATGGACTTTCAGCAATGCAATGGGCTTGATCGCCGGACCGGACAAACCACCCTGATTGGCGCCGATTACCGGCACGCGGTTTTCAATATCAATCGCCATGCCCATTAAGGTATTAATCACCGCAAAACCGTCCGTGCCCGCTTCGATACATAAACGCGCGTTGCCGGCGATATCGGTTTGATTGGGAGACAACTTGGTTATCAGCGGCTTCTTGGTCACCGCGCGGCAAACTTCCACCACGCGCGCCGACATGGCGGGATCATTGCCGAACACCACACCGCCTTCCTTGACATTGGGACAGGAAATATTGATCTCGATGGCGTCAATGGGTGAGTCATCAAACAGGCGTGTGACTTCCTGATACTCTTCAATAGTTGATCCGGAAACGTTGGCGATAAAGCGGGTCTCGCTAAAATCCAGCGCGGGTAAAATATTGTTGACGACATACCCGGTTCCCGGATTTTGCAAGCCGATGGAATTCAGCATGCCCATGGGCGTTTCCGCCAGACGATGCGGTGGATTACCCAGGCGCGGTTTGAGGGTTGTGCCCTTGAGGCAAACCGCGCCCACATCACGGTTGGAAAAACCTTTGACGCGCGTGTACTCTTCACCAAATCCCACGCAACCGGATAACAGCACGAGCGGCGTATCGAACTTCATGCCGCAAAATTCGCTGGCCAACATTTGCTTGTCAATTTCGTTCATGGCGCCGGATGTCCTTGGGATGATGTGCCGCTATTTTACCAACTTTTACGGGGATAACCTATGGGACGGCGATAACAACTGGCGTCAAATGCGGGATTTGCTATTATTGCCCGATGTTTCGCATTGTCCTGGTTGAACCTGAAATCCCGCCCAATACGGGAAATATCATTCGTTTAAGCGCCAACTGCGGCGCTATTTTGCATTTAATCAAGCCTCTGGGATTCGATCTTTCTGACAAAAAACTGCGCCGCGCGGGCCTGGACTATCATGACCTGGCCCATATGACACTGCACAACTCGCTGGAGGATTTCTTTGCCAGCGCGAAGCCCGGACGCGTGTTTGCCTGTTCCACCAAAGGCACAACGATTTATTCCGAGGTGAGCTACCATGGCGGTGACACGTTTATTTTTGGACCCGAGTCGAGAGGATTGCCAATCAGCTTTTTGCAGTCCCTGCCGGAAGGATCTGTCATTCGCATTCCCATGCTGGAAGGCAGCAGAAGCCTGAATTTATCCAACGCCGCGGCTATTATTATTTACGAAGCGTGGCGTCAGAATGATTTTAAAAAAGCCTGAATCTTTATATTTATATGCTCAAGTTTCGGAGTTCGTCGTTTTACCAAGGGCGCGGTAAGGGGGCATCTTTTGAGAGACCGTCGGCGGCAGGGATGCCGCCGTCGAGCCTACAAGGATGTATTTATGGCGAGTCTCGCAAAAGATGCCTCCTTACCGCGCTCTGCCGTGATACCATGAAAATGAACACCGAAACTTGACTTATATAGATTCCGGTTTTTGTTCCCGTGACAACAAGGCATGCACCGCTTCGCGGGGCCGCTCGCCTTCGTAGAGAATACGGTAAACTTCATGACTGATTGGCATGTCAACGCCGAGGCTGACCGCCAGTTCATTCACTTCGCGCGCGGTTTGCACGCCTTCCACGACCTGATCAATCGCCGCCAATACGTCTTCCAGGGATTCACCTTTGCCCAGCCCCAATCCCAAACGCCGGTTGCGGGATTGATTGTCGGTGCATGTGAGCACCAGGTCTCCCAACCCGGCCAATCCCATGAATGTTTCGCGGTGCCCGCCTAACGCATCACCCAGGCGCATGATTTCCGCGAGACCCCGGGTAATTAACGCAGTGCGCGCATTGGCGCCAAAACTCAATCCATCCGCTATTCCCGCGGCGATGGCCAATACATTCTTAACCGCACCGCCCACTTCCACACCCACAATATCCTCGCTGGTGTAAACGCGGAACGTGGCGGTATGCAGGCGATTGGCCAGATACTCTGCAAATGAATGATCATTGGATGCTACCGTTACTGCGGTAGGCAGGCCGTTGGCAACTTCTTTGGCAAAAGTGGGACCGGAAATAACAGCGATTGGTTTTTTACCGCCAAAAATATCCTGGACAACTTCATGCAGCAATTTGCCGGTGCCGGATTCAAAACCTTTGGTCGCCCATGCTATCCGCTGTTCCGGATGCAAGAATGGCGCAACGGATTTCAGCATCGCGCGGAAAGCATGGCTTGGAACCACCACAATAATATCACCCGCGCCGGTTATGGTGTGCTGCAAGTCGCTGCTTAATGTCAGCGCTTCGGGTAAAGGAATACCGGGCAAATAGCGGTTGTTGCAGCGTTCCGTTTCAAGCTTTGCGATTTGTTCCCCGTCTCTCCCCCATAAAATCGCGGGTTTACCGCCGCGGGTCAATGATATGGCGATGGCTGTTCCCCATGAGCCGGCGCCTAAAACAGCGACCGGTTTTTCTTTAGCTTCCATTGCGGTCATCGGAAAGTCATTGAATCATTGTTTCAGACAGGCGCTAATGAACCGCTTTTTCACCCGCGTTTTTCTGCTCACTGGATTGCGCGCGTATCCGCTGAAGATGTTCATGGTATATCGCATCAAAGTTCACCGGCGCGAGCAGCAGTTGCGGGAAGCCGCCTTTGGTTACCAGATCTGAAATCGCTTCGCGCGCGAAAGGAAACAGCACATTGGGACAATAACTGCCAAGCATCGCGCCGCGGTCGCCATCGGCAAAACCCTTGATAGTGAATATTCCGGCCTGATGTATCTCGATCAAATAGGCGACTTTATCACCCATTTTCACCGTCACCGTTACACCCAGGACAACTTCATGCACATCCGGAGCTATTTGTTTGCCCTTGGTGTCGAGTTCCACATTTACGTCGGGCTTCCATTCCTGGGTAAATACTTCCGGCGTATTGGGAGTTTCAAATGAAACATCCTTCACATAAATTTTTTGCATTACAAACTGTTGTTGCCTGGCGCTGTTCGATGCTTTTTGATTTGAATCTGACATGTTAAAACTGACCTTTTTTAATCTTGGTTATTAGGATTTACCGCCTCGAGCCAACACACTGCCCGCAGATGGAAATACAGCATGAGCTACTCAGGTGTTTTGTTGTATCCACTGAATCAGACTATGTTGGTCCATGGCGCCGGCGATTCTTGCCGCTTCCTTGCCGCCGCGGTAAATTACAAGTGTGGGAATACTCCGGATATTCGCTGCTGCAGCCAGCGCTTGTTCAGACTCGGTGTTGACTTTGGCAAATCGCACATAAGGCTCCATGTCCCGGGCAACCTCGGCAAATACGGGCGCCATCATCTTGCAGGGTCCGCACCATGACGCCCAGTAATCGACTACAACAGGAAGCTGATTCTTTTGTATAAAGCGCTGAAAGTTATCGCTGGTCAAATCCGTGGGATGCCCTGTGAACAACACTGTATGACAAACTCCACACTTTCCTCCAGCGGCAAGTTTGTATGCGGGTAAACGATTGATGCTGTTGCAATGGGAACAGACAACGAGGATGGACTCGCTCATGAGGTTAAGAAAATATTATTGTCAAAAATTAATTAAGGCCCAGAATGCCATCAAGCTCTTCACCGAACTCCAGTTCAGCAAGGTCATCAAAACCGCCTATATGCCTGTTCCCGATGAAAATCTGCGGTACAGAAGTGCGATTACTGCGGCGCTCCATTTCATATCTCAAGTTTATATCCCGGTCAACGCGCAGTTCTATATAAGGAATGCCCTTCGAATCCAGCAACATGCGCGCTCTGGTGCAATAAGGACAATACTCTGTACTATAAATTTCTACCTTGACGCTTTTATCTATGTTGGAATTGTTATCAGCAAAAATTGAGTTACCCATTTTCGCCCTCTCGTATTACTGCTTTTCCGTTACAGTAAAAGCAAAACGTTGTTGCTTCCACGGAATTTGCATTTACCCGGTTTTAGCCAGGACGTCCTGCCCCTGACCCCCATGCCCATATTTGTTCTTTTGATATTACCCAATATATTAAAAAACTAATCAGGTATGTTTCAACCCAAGAATAGCATCTAATTTGCCATCCCTGTCTAATTGATAGACTTCATCACAGTTACCAATGTGAACATCTCCCTTGAATAACTGCGGAAAAGTATATTGTTGTGACTTGCCGTTAACAACTTTCCTTATATCAGGGCTGTTGTCCACGTTAACTTTTAGATAATGAATGCCTTTTTTATCTAACAAGCGGGTAACCTTGCCTGAATATGGGCAATAAGTTGTTATATAAACGATTATTTTTTCTTCCTTGCCGTTCGGTGTCTGGGTGGTTGTAGATTGATCGCTTTCTTTTCCGTTTTTTCTGCCTGCACTTATATTCTCAGGTGTTTTTTTTTGAGCCTTTTCAACCTTGCCAGATTTGCTTTTATTGCCTGCTTCAGTTGGCAAATTCGACTGCCGCCAACTCATCATTCCTCCTGACAAATTATACAACTGGGTAAATTCGTTTTTTTTCAAGGTGCGGGCAGATTGGATTGAACGGTTGCCGCTCTGGCAAACTAATATTACCGGTTCTAATTTATGACTTTGTATTTCCGATATGCGGTCGCTTAACAGCCCCATTGGAATGTTCACCGCATTAACAATATGCGATTTGGAAAATTCTTCCTGGGTGCGCACATCCAGAACCAGTGCATTTTGATGATTGATCAAACGCACGGCTTCCATCGTGGTCACACTTTTCGCGCCAGCCGGAACGATATAAGTACGAAACAATAGAATCAAAATAATAATAAAAGCGGATACTAAAATAATATTGTTCGATGCGAAGTCTGCGATTTGCTGTATAAACATCTATTTTCCAGTTCAATGCTTATTGTGAAATGACCCATTAACACGAAAAGGACACTAATATGAAAAAAAGTCTTATCTGCGCCTCCATTCCCCAACAGCCCTGCCGCTCTTAATTGCGGCTGAATTAAATTTCTAAAACTATTTGTTGATTGCGCCGTGTTTGGATTCAAAAGTCCCTGATTATCCAGCTGTAACCAAGGAAAGTCAGGTAAAATTTATAAAATCCGGGAAAATCCACTGATTTTCAAAAAAATAGCTCAATGTGTAGAACAGAACACTTCCCGCATCATACTGATCAGGCGCAATGTTCTGGTATCGCCGACACGGTAATAAACACGGTTGGCATCCTTGCGCGATGATAAAATACCTTTGTCACGTAAGATCGCCAGATGCTGTGAAATATTACTTTGTGAAGTACCTACCATGGTTACAATATCCTGAACACTCACTTCCTGATCTCCCAAAGCACACAGAATCTTGAGACGCAGCGGATGCGACATTGCCTTTATGGAACGGGACGCTCGCTCAATGTCTTCATCTTTTGTTATGAGCATATCTTGTTCTACCATTGAGAGCACCTTCATAGTTAGACATCTATTGCGGGCTTGCGCGAAAATAAGCAAGCAATTGACGAAAAACTCAAATTTAAACAATGTAATATAAATTAATATAACACATTCGATAACTACTAATATTACTAATTTTCGTGCGATTCGGTAGAATTTCTACACAATTTTACTGTTTTACGGTGACCCGGGCTTTTAATTAATATTTCGTTTTCAGTCCAATTTTTACCCATGCAGTAGTTTTTAAAAATTTTAGAGAATTGAAGAATTTATAATCGAAATCTGTTAAAATCCGGCGTCGAATCATTAAATGAGGAAACATCGCAACCGCGATCTAACTTGAATATATTTTAATTCGCTCCTGTTAAATCAATTAATTATGGCCGCTGTTCACAAACCCATCGTACTCATCGTTTTAGACGGTTGGGGTTATTCGGAAAACCCCAAATACAACGCGATCCTCGCCGCCAAAACTCCTGTGTGGGATCGTCTATGGAAACGTTTTCCAAAGACGTTAATCAAGGGTTCCGGCACCGAAGTAGGATTGCCCAACGGGCAAATGGGCAATTCCGAGGTTGGCCATTTGAATCTCGGGGCGGGAAGAGTCGTATATCAGGAATTCACGCGGGTAAGCCGGGCGATTCGCACCGGTTCGTTCTTCACCAATCAAACACTGACCGACGCGGTGGACCTTGCAATCAAAACTAACAAATCTCTGCACATTATGGGTTTGTTGTCTGATGGCGGCGTGCATAGTCATGAAGACCATATCCAGGCGATGGCCAAACTAGCGGTAGAACGCGGCGCTAAAAACGTATATTTACATGCATTTCTAGACGGAAGGGATACGCCCCCGAAAAGTGCCGAAACATCTCTTCGTGCGATGGAAGAGAAATTTAAAGAGCTGGGAAACGGGCGCATCGCCTCTATCGTCGGCCGTTATTTTGCCATGGACCGTGACCATCGTTGGCCGCGCGTTAAAGCCGCCTATGATTTGATCACAGATGCCAAGGCAGATTACAGCGCGGAGTCCGCGATCGCGGGTTTACTAATGGCTTACGAACGCGGTGAAACTGATGAGTTTGTAAAACCGACCTGCATTGTACCAGCTGGACAGCAACCTGTACGGGTTGAAGACGGCGATGTCATGGTGTTTATGAACTATCGTTCAGACCGGGCAAGGCAAATCACACGGCCGTTTATTGAACCCGGCTTTATGGAATTCGAACGAATGGCTACTCCCAAACTCGGCTGTTTTGTCAGTTTAACGGAATACAGCGCCGGTTTTGATGTGCCGGTCGCATTTCCACCGGAGCGCCTGCAAAATGTTTTTGGTGAATACATTTCCAAGCTGGGCCTGCATCAGCTCCGGATTGCGGAAACTGAAAAATATGCTCACGTTACTTTTTTCTTTAACGGAGGAAATGAAATTCCATTTCCCGGTGAAGATCGTATTCTGATTCCTTCACCGGATGTCGCAACGTATGACCTGAAACCGGAAATGAGCGCTTACGAACTCACCGATAAACTGGTAGAAGCCATCGAAAGTGGAAAATATGACGCAATCATTTGCAACTTTGCGAATCCGGATATGGTTGGTCATACGGGCAATTTTGAAGCCACTATCAAGGCGATCGAAGCACTCGATAAATGCCTGGATCGTGTCATTAATGCCGTGCAGCACGCTGGCGGCGAAGCCTTGATTACAGCGGACCACGGCAACGCCGAGCAAATGCGGAATCCGGAAACCGACCAGCCACACACCGCGCATACTAGCAATCCTGTGCCATTAATTTATGTCGGAAGACCCGCCATTCTCGAGGATAACGGCGCCTTGTCCGATGTTGCACCCACCATGTTGCATTTGATGGGTATTGAGAAACCGGCCGAAATGGGTGGCGATTCACTGGTATCCTTGGTCAGTGAGACGGAAAAACCGGTCATTCGAGTTATTGAATCTTCCAGTCCTGACCGGAAAATGGGGTAAGTGAAAAAGCGGAAATCCAGCATAGTCTTATAACGCAGCGTCCAAGATGCGCTATTCATTCAAACAGTGCTGCCGCTTTTCCTTTTACAGGATTCCATCCCTCGTCCTGACAGCGCACTGCATTTTGTTATTTCTGGTATCTCCTGCTGTCACAACATACGCCGACGATGCGCATCAAGAGGAGAAGTTGACGAAGTTACAACAAAAAATCGAAACCTTGCAAAAAGCGCTGGAAGCTGACAACAAGGAAAAAGACCAGGCTGTTTATAAACTCAAAGAAGTGGAGAAAGGTATTGCCAGGCACCTGGGGAAACTGCAAAACATCGACCGGCAATTGCAGATCCAGCAGGCGAAACTAGATACATTGATGGAACAACAACATGGCATGGAGCGCCAGATGTCAACGCTTCGCGATTACCTGATCAAACAAATACAAGCGGCCTACGCCATGGGCAACCAGGAATACATGAAGTTATTATTAAACCAGCAAAATCCTTCTGAAATCGCCCGCATGGTTGTCTATTATCAATATTTCAATGCTTCGCGCACGGAACGGCTCAACGAAATTAACCACAACCTTCTGGAACTCCGGAATGTCAGCGATCAAATCCTGCGCAAAACCAGTGAACTCAAGGCCCTCAAACTGGAAGCGGAAGAAAACCAACTCTCATTGGAAACCATCCAGGAACAGAGACGCCAGCTAGTGGCGAATTTATCCGCGCGGCTGCGCGACAAAAACCAGGCGTTGCAGCAGTTACTGCATGACGAACAGCACTTAAAGCGTCTGTTAAATCAACTGGAAAACGAACTCAAGGACATCCAGCTGGACCTCACTCCACCCAAAGAATTTGTATTACAGAAAGGCAGTTTGCCATGGCCAACGGAAGGCAAAATCACGGCCCGCTTTGGCAGCTCTCGGCAGGCAGGCGATCTAAAATGGCAAGGGGTGATGATTCAAACCGAAGCCGGAGACGCAATTCGGGCAATAGCCTATGGAAGGGTCATTTTTGCGGACTGGCTGCGCGGATTCGGGATGTTGATCATTGTGGATCATGGCAAAGGCTATATGAGCCTGTATGGGCATAATCAGCAACTGCATAAAAAGCCAGGGGACTGGGTTCAAGGCAAGGAAATTATCGCCAGTACGGGTGACTCTGGCGGCCAAAAAACCAATAGCCTGTATTTTGAGATTCGGCATAATGGCGTACCGCAAAACCCTGACAAATGGTGCAAATCATTGCCATTTAATTCATGAATTTTCGGTAAATTCACGGGATTATTCGAACTAACTATAAATATCTATAAATATCAGATAATTATATAAGTTCAGACCATCGCGAATGATGTCCCATTCATGTCAATGCAACATCAACTCGGAACGCGTGTCTATAATTAACGAAATAAAGCACGATCGGTACATTGTAATATGTGGCATCGTTTGTGTACGTTAGTAAGTAGTTAAATAATTGCTGAAACATTACAAATTTCACCAGTCTTTTGAAGGATCCCCAAAATCGCTTCAGAGCAGCTGGTCCGCGCAGGGCTTAGCCGGACCGTTTTCGCTCCAGTATTATTTAATAAAAGTTAAGAGTTTTAATAAAACATATGATACGGATTGTGCTTTCAACATAAGTATTTGGTATAGTTGATTTTACTTATGAAAAAATGTGACAACAGTAATTTAGAATTTTCAGTCAACGGAGGCGTAATGAATTCAACTCTGCGCACGGTTTTAGTGCTAACTATTGGTTTAACCCTGGGCGTCTCCCTCGCTATTGGGCACGGAGTATGGGCGGAGAAAGAAAAAGAAGAAGAATCGTATACGCCAATCCCGCTCAATGAATTACGCAGCCTGACTGAAGTATTTGGCCGGATCAAACAGGATTTCGTTGAGCCTGTCAGCGATAAAACCCTGCTCGAGAACGCCATCCGCGGCATGTTGTCCGGTCTGGATCCGCACTCTACCTACCTTGATGCCGAAGGTTACAAAGACCTGCAAGTTGGAACCACCGGTGAATTTGGCGGCCTGGGAATTGAAGTCGGTATGGAAGACGGTTTTGTAAAGGTAATATCCCCTATCGACGATACGCCCGCGCAACGGGCAGGCATACAAGCCGGCGATTTAATTATCCGTCTCGACAGTAAACCGGTAAAAGGCATGACCTTGCACGAAGCGGTAAATATCATGCGTGGCAAGGTTGGCACCGATATCCTGTTAACCATTGTACGCGAAGGCGTGGACAAACCGTTCGAAGTCACCATTACCCGCGACACAATCAAAGTGCAAAGCGTCAAGGGACGCATTCTGGAAGATGGATACGGATATATCCGAATTTCTCAGTTCCAGTCACATACTGGCGAGAACCTGGCAAAGCAGATCAGCAAACTTCGCGAAGAAGGCAAAGGCAAGCTCAATGGCCTGATACTGGACCTGCGCAATAATCCCGGCGGTGTGCTGAATGCCGCGGTGGAAGTGAGCGACGCGTTTCTGGAAAAAGGCCTGATTGTCTACACGCAGGGCAGGGTGCCGGATTCCGAGTTAAAGTTTACAGCTACGCCAAATGAACTCATCGATGGCGCTCCAATGGTCGTGCTGGTTAATGGCGGCTCCGCGTCGGCATCCGAAATCGTTGCTGGCGCACTGCAGGATCACAAGCGCGCTATTATCATGGGCAGCCAGACCTTTGGCAAAGGATCGGTGCAGACCATTCTTCCGTTAAAAAACAATACGGCGTTGAAATTGACAACAGCCCGTTATTACACGCCATCCGGCCGTTCCATCCAGGCGTCCGGCATTAAACCTGACATTGAACTGGAAAGCATAAAGGTCGCCAGTGTGGAAGGTGGCGATGATGTGCGGATTAAAGAATCTGATCTGACCGGCCATCTTGAAAGCAGCGAAGAACAAAATGGCAAAGGTGAAAACCAGGATACCGGCAAGAAAAAAGACGCGAAAAAAGAATTGTTAACACTTGCGCAAACAGACTACCAGCTGTACGCGGCGTTAAATATGCTTAAAGGCCTGCAGATCCTGAAGCGGTAATAAATAGCTTTACTCAGCGGACCATGGTTACTGTACTCGTTCCCCTTGCCCAAGGTTGCGAAGA
>JAKEGK010000280.1 GCA_022627515.1 Gammaproteobacteria bacterium | reverse complement strand
CAGACAATATTGGGCGCGCTTAAAGGCGATCAACGCACTGCCAAGCGGCATGAGATCGTCGATAGCGCGTTGAAATTTGCCGAGTCTTTTCCAAAGGACAAACGAACCGCGCCCGTGATGCTCAAAGCGGCGGAAGAATTGCTGGATTTGAAGCGGGTGGGAGAGGCGTCAACGGTTGCGCGGCAGGTGCTTGAACTGGAAAAAAACAAAAAGAAATCGGACCAGCAACTGGTGGCATCCGCATGGGCCATCGTCGCCACAGCTGAATTCGAACTCGGTAATTATGCGAACGCGGAACAGGCCAGCCTGGCAAGGTTACGCATGAAGCTGCCGGAAGATAAAGAACAGCAAGCGCATGTTGATCGACTGGCCGCGGCGATCTACAAACAGGGAGAACAGGCAAAATCACAAGGCCAGCACAAGCAAGCTGCGGAACATTTTTTACGTATCGGTCAGGTTGCTCCCGCAGCCAGTATCCGGGCTAACGCGGAATACGATGCCGCGGCGGTGTATGCCGAAGCCGGGGATTGGCAGGCCGCCATTGGTGTATTGACCGGATTTATCCGCAATTATCCCGAGCATAAATTCGTGCAGGGCGCTACGGAAAAACTGGCGTTTGCCTATGAGCAGAGTAACAACTGGTCTGCGGCTGCGGCGACCTACGACAAGATTTACGGCGGTGAACAGGATCCGGAACGCAAGAAGGCCATGTTGTGGCAGATGGCGGAATTCTATGAAAAATCCAATGATCCGAACAATGCACTGCGTATTTTTGAACGCTACGTGAAGGAATTTCCCGAGCCAATGGATCAGGCGATAGAAGCACGGCAAAAAATCGCGGATATCTACAAGACACAGAATAATTATGAGAAGCGCAGCTATTGGCTGGCGGAGATTGTAACTGCCAATGAAAGCGGCAAAGCCACGGAACGCACCCAGTTTCTGGCGGCCAAAGCGTCTCTGGAACTGGCGGAACCGGTATTTCAGAGTTACCGCAGCATTCATCTGATACAGCCGTTGAAAGAGAACCTGCAGAAGAAAAAATCCGCTATGAAAGACGTAATAGATGCTTATACCAAGGCGGCAAACTATGGTGTGGCCGAGGTTACCACCGCATCCACCTATCGTATCGCGGAAATCTATAACGATTTCAGCCGCGGCCTGTTCGCTTCCGAACGGCCCAAAGGATTATCTTCCACTGAACTGGAGCAATACGATTTACTGCTGGAAGAACAGGCCTTTCCATTTGAAGAGAAAGCCATTGAAATTCATGAAACAAATGCTGACCGGGTAAAAACCGGAATTTATGATGAATGGGTCAAAAAAAGCCTGATAGAGTTGAGAAAATTGCGGCCGGTGCGCTATGCTAAACTGGAGCGCAGTGAATTATTTGATGTATCCATAGAGTAACAACAGCATAGAGTAACTACAGGAAGAGCGTTCGAAGTGGTGACGTTCCGGAGTATGGTTATGAACACAATTATCAACAAAATGCTTTTAAACACGTTAATCACCAGCATAATGAGAGTCGGCGCTGTGAAAAAGGCCGCCGGCTTGATTGGCCTGATGGCAATGCTGGCAATGGCGCAACCGGCGGTGGCCGAAGACCGCCTGCAACTCGATGAGACGAATATTCAGGGCGCCAGCGAATTGCCGAAGGTGCTTTACATTGTGCCGTGGAAAAAAGCGGAAGTGGGCGATAAGCCCGTGAAAGTCAATCGTCTCGTGGATGAAGTGCTCTCGCCGGTGGATCGCGATGTGTTAAACCGGGAAATCCGTTTCTATGAGCAATCGCAAGCGCAATAATAAACAGAACTCCCACATTGCTAACGCGCCATAAACGCTGCGCACCACGCCGGCGTGAACGCATCAGCCGCTGTATTTCCTTTCGTTCTTCATCATGATCCACAGCACAGGCAAGGTGCCCATCACCAGCATCAGTGCGGCAGGCGCTGCCAGTTCCAGCATTTCTTCACTGGCTTCAATCCAGATTCTCACCGGCAGGGTATCGAATCCCGTGGGACGCAGTATTAACGTGGCGGGCAACTCCTTCAAAGTGTCAATAAACACCAACACCCAGGCGCTGGCGATGCCGCCGCCGATCATGGGCAGTATGACGCGGCGTAAATTTTCCAGAGGCGTGGCGCCGAGTATCCGCCCGGCCTGTTCAATGGAAGGCGTGAGCTGTTGCATGGAAGCATCCTGGGATTGAACCGACAGCGGTAGAAAGCGTATCACCAGTGCAATGACCAGCGCGATCAGGCCACCATAGAGCAAAGGCAGCATGGACAATACAAAGGTGAGAATGCCCAGTGCAACGACCGGGCCGGGTAACACAAAGCCGACGCTGGAGATCTGAATCAACGTGTTGCTGTATCTGGAACGTTGCCTGGTGTTAAACAATGCGATCGGCAAGCCGCAGGCAATGGCCAGAGTTGCACAGAGCACGGCAAGCAACAGGGAATTGTAAGCATAGCGCCAGAATTCCTGATCAATGACATCCTGCATCCAGGCGTCCCAACTCCAGGAAATCATCCACGCCAGCGGCAATATGAAAGCCAGAAAGGTGATCAGGCCCAGCCACAACCAGATCATCATGGTGATAAACGGCGTCACTTGCCTGAGCTGATGTTTGCGTGTTTGACGGCTCGTGTAATAACGTTGCCGCGCGCGAAAAAACCGTTCCAGCACCAGAAACGTCAGGCTTAGAAACACCAGGATCAGTGACAGGCCGGCCGCGGAGTGATAGTCAAAACGGCCGCTCATCTGCAGATAGATGCTCAGGGTGAAGGTTTGATAGTGCAGCATGCTCACTGCGCCGAAGTCGGACAATACGTGCAGAATGACAACGGCCAGCCCCGCGGCGATAGCGGGGCGCAGCAGCGGCAGATTGATACGTGTAAACACTCGCCATTTACTAGCGCCCTGGATGCGCGCGGCTTCTTCCAGTGTCTGGGTTGAGACAGACAATGCGGCATGCGACATGAGAAAGACATAGGAAAATCCGGCCAAAGACAACGTGAGTGTGGCGCCAAAAATATTGAAGATGTCCGGGATCGCAACACTGCCGCCAAAAATGCCGGTCCAGACGCGGCCAATCCAGCCGTCGCTTTCAAACAGTGTGGTGTAGATATGCGCGAAAACATAGGTGGGTATGGTGAGCGGCAACACCATCAGCCATACCGCATAACGGCGGCCGGGAAAATCAAAGCGGGCGATCCACCAGGCGGCGCTGACACCAAGTACAAAGCAGACGATAGCAACCAGGATTGCAAGCGACAGGGTATTCCACAACAGTTCCGGTAAGCGGCTGCTCAATAACTTTTGCCACTGCTCAAACCCAAGTTCACTGCTTTTCAGGAGGACAAACCAGAGCGGCACAGCCGCAAAAATCACGACGGCCAACGCGCTATTGCCCAACGCACCAAAGGTTCGATTAATCATCCCCGCTTACAATACCCGGTTTTACTAGAACCTGTCTCAAAATTACAATTCAGCAAAGAAAGTAAAGACGCGATAACTAAGTTATCGATTCCAGGGGGCGCATTTCAAAACACACTTTAAATACGTCCCAGTAAGCTCGACGGCGGCATCCATGCCGCCGACGGTTTTGAAATGAGTCCCCCAAAATCGCTAACTTATCAATTTTGAGACAGGTTCTAATTGTTTTTTTCTTGTAGAAACCACTATTCTACGGCATTCCAACGGTTTCTATTAAATCAATCGTTTCATCACGCTGGGTGCCGAGTTTATACATTGGCACATCGGCAACTTTGAAACTGCCGGCTGCCGGCACTTTGGCGCTGGCCGGAACACCGGTGCGTGTGGGGTATTCGTGATTAGCTTCGGCAAACATTTTTTGGCCTTCGTTGGATACCAGGTATGTTATCAGCTTTTCCGCCAATTCACGCTTTTTGCTGTGTTTGGTGATGGCGATTCCAGCGACATTCCAGGCGACGCCGATTCCGTCCTTTCCCTGGTCGGGCAGCACGATTGCAATGGGATCATTGGGATATTCATCAAGGTGCCGGTATATATAGTAGTGATTCACCAGGCCGGCAGCGAGTTTTCCCGACGCGACTGATTTTACGATCATGCCATGTTTGTTAAATACCTTGCCGCCTACATTGTCTTTCAAACCCTGCAGCCATGTTTTGGTTTTCTCCTTGCCCGCGGACAACATATAAACGGTTGCGCCGGCGATATAGCTTTCATTGGTGCTATTGGTAATACCCACATGGCCTTTTAATTTTGGGTCAGCCAGATCAAACACCGAGCTCAGGTTTTTCGCCAGCGGATTGTTGGTATTGATCACCAGGACGCGGGCCCGTGCAGAAAGGCCAATCCAACTATTATCCTTTGCGCGATAATTGGCACCGATCTGGTCGGTAATGGCAGAGGGGATTTCCATAAACAATCCCAGATCGGAGCCTTTCTGCAAGGTGCCTGCATCGTTACTGAGGAACAAATCGGCGTCGGTGCGCGCCGCTTCAACGTTAAGCTTGTTGAGCAAAGCGGTTGAACTGCCGGTATGCAGGATTACATCGATACCGGTTTGTTTGCTAAATTCATTGATAACGGGTTTCACGAATTTGTCACTGCGTCCGGAATAAACCACAATAGAATCAGCGGCTTGTATGGTTTGCGCCAGGATCAGAAGGAGACCTGCAACCAGGATATGAGTGGTACGGAGCATAGTTTTATAAGTCCTCAGTTGGTATTTTGTTAAATTGAAAGTAAATGATAATCATTCTCATTAAGATTTTCAACTATTCTATTTTAAAGCGGACAAGCGAATATTGATTTGGATTAAAAACATGAACTTATTTCATCAGGAGAACGCTCAATGGATGAAAACAATGTTATGAATAAAAGCGCCGCGCCTGAATACGGCACCGAAGTTGTGACCGTACGGGCGCCGCAGGAAGTGCTTACCCGGCAAAAATTACCCTATTTCCTGGGTATTTCCCGGAATACCACAGGCGCTAAAAGCCTGTCCATGAACCTGGTGGTGATTCCGCCGGGCGCCAGCGCGGAGCCACATTATCACAAGGATTTTGAAACCGGTATTTATGTGCTCAAGGGGCGGGTGGAAACCCGTTACGGCGCGAAACTGGAAAAATCTGTTATAAACGAAGCGGGGGATTTTCTATTTATCCCACCCGGCTTGCCGCACCAGCCGTTTAATCTCAGCAACAGTGAAGCAGCGGTGGGTATAGTGGTGAGAAACGATCCCAACGAGCAGGAAAACGTGGTGCCTTACAATCCGGAATAAACCGTGGGAGTATTTCAACTAAGCGGCGCTGGCCCGCACTAGCCTGCCGATCGTCAAACCCTGTACCGTAATCGAGAAAATAACCACCACGTAGGTTAAAGACAGGATCAACTCCCGTTCCGATCCCGCGGGTAACGACAAGGCCAGCGCGACGGAAATTCCACCGCGCAATCCGCCCCAGGTAAGTATTTTCACCACGCCCGGGCTGAAAGCGCGCCTGAACCGCATTAACCCGATGGGCAAGCCGACACTGATCAACCGTGCGATCACTACAATCGGAATCATTAACAGACTGGCAAAGAGGTGATCTTCGATAAATGTCAGCACCAGCAACTCCAAACCAATCAGCACAAACAACACCGCGTTGAGAATTTCATCCACCAGTTCCCAAAAGGTATCCAGATGCTCCCGCGTGTATTCGGACATGGCGAATTGCCGGCCCTGATTGCCAATCAGTAAACCCGCTACCACCATGGCCAGCGGCGCGGATACATGGATCGCGGTTGCCAGCGCATAGCCGCCCATGACCAGCGCCAGGGTCAGCAGCACCTCGATCTGATAATTGTTGACGTTTTTCAGCATGCAATAGGTGATGTAACCAATGACCAGGCCATAAACAATGCCGCCAATGGCTTCTTCCACAAATAACAGAGCGATCGAACCCGCGCTGATCTCTGTATGGCTGGTGGCAATGGAGAGCAGCACCAGGAAAATCACCACCGCCACGCCATCGTTAAAAAGGGATTCTCCCGCGATCTTGATCTCCAGGGTTTTGGGCGCGCCGGCGGTTTTTAATATGCCCATTACCGCGATGGGGTCCGTGGGTGATATCAGTGCGCCGAACAACAGGCAATAAATATAGGGCAGTGGAATGCCAAGCCAGCCCAGTACGTACCAGGCCGCTGTGCCGACCAGAAAAGTCGATGCGACAACGCCAAAGGTCGCCAGTATGGCGACCACCCATTTCTGGCTGGCCAGATCTTCCAGATTGATATGCAGGGCGCCGGCGAATAACAAAAAACTCAGCATGCCGTGCATTAACGTGGTATTGAAATCGATGCTGGATAATATTTGCTGTGCGTAACTTTCGATGCCGGTCAAACCAAAGAAACCCATCAGGATCAATGTCAGCGACATCAATAATGCAATCAACATCAGGCCGATAGTGTTGGGAAGGCGGATGTAGCGGTAATTGATGTAACCGAATACCGCGGCCAGCGTAACGAGAATGGCGGCAAGATTAAGGATCGTCATGGAGGAAAATTAATTTCTGATTTTGAAACAGGTTCTATAAAGGTTCACAGCGCGCCAGCCTGGGCAGATCGCCCGCCAGCCCCATAGCGTGGCGGATGATCGCGTTTTTAACCGGCGTGAGTTCATTGGTGATATTCAATCCGCTATTTCGTAATGTTTTTAAGATGGCGTTGTTATTGCCAAACAGCGATTTGAAAACGGTCATGATTGACAGCATGGCCAGGTTATCGCCTTTGCGCCAGCGCTCGTAGCGGCGCAGGGTTTTCAGGCTGCCGATGTCCCGCTTTGACCTGACGGAATCCATCAGCACTTCCGCCAGCGTTGCCGCGTCGGCAAATCCCAGATTGACGCCCTGGCCGGCGAGAGGGTGTATCGTATGCGCCGCATCGCCGATTAACGCCAGCCGTGTTTTGACATATTGCCTGGCGTGCTGAGCACGCAGAGGAAATTTCGCGCGGGCGCTGGTTTCAAGAATCTCTCCCAGCTTAAAGTCAAAACCTTCCGCCAGGGTTTGCCTGAAGACGGCATCATCCATGGTGAGCAAGGAGTCCGCGTGTTCCGGCGTGGTGCTCCAGACTATGGAGCTGTAGCCGTCAGGCAGCGGAAGAAACGCTAATGGGCCCGTCGGCATAAAGCGTTGCCACGCCGTTTCCTGATGATGCAGTTGCGTCTTCACCGTCGCCACCACGGCGGTTTGTTGATAATCGGTGGATTGCACTTCGATGCCGGTCTGTTGCCGCACCCACGATTGTCCGCCGTCCGCGCCCACAATCAATTTTGCGGTGATTTGGCTGTTATCTTCCAATGTGAGTGTTATCTGTTGTGCACTGATATTGAGTTCGCTGGGTATGGCCGGTTGAAACCAGCGGATGTTGTCAAACGTTTTTAAACGCTGCTGCAAGGCAAGCTGGATCACACTGTTTTCGATAATGTGCCCGAGGCAATCCTGACCGATATCCGCGCTGTCAAAATGTATGACGCCATTACCGGTACTGTCCCACACATGCATTTCGCGGAACGGGCTGATGCGCATATCCACCATGTTCTGCCACAAACCCAGTGTGCTTAAAATACGTTGCGAGGCGCGCGTGATGGCGCTGACTCTCAGGTCGAATTGATCCCGGTTCCAGCCGGGTTGATGCCCACCCGCTTCAACGATTGCAATGGATAATTTGTGCGTTGCCAGCGCATTGGCCAGTAACAAGCCGACCATGCCGCCGCCGCATATAATAATGTCAAACTGTGGTTGCGGTTCTGTCATGGAAGTGACCGGTCATTGCAGCGGCAAACCCCGCGCGAGCCGGGGAAGTTTGCCCGCCATGCCCATGGTGTATTGCGCCAGGGTATGTTTCAGCGGGGGAATAATATCCGTAGCGATCAATCCCAGATTTCTAGCCAGCGCCAGCGGTGCGAAACGGTTGGAAAATATTTTTACCAGGCTGTCGGTGAAGCCGATGATGCTCTGGTGATCCCGTTGCCGCCATTGTTGATAGGGTTGCAACGCCTGCAATAAACCGATATCACGGCCCGCCGTATGTTGTTCGATAACAATTTGCGCGAGCGCGGCGACATCGCGCATCCCGAGGTTGAATCCCTGCCCGGCGATCGGGTGCAGGGTGTGCGCCGCGTTGCCGATTAACGCCACCCGTTTCATCACCTGCGCGCTGGCTTTCAACAGTTGCAGCGGATATGCGCTGCGTTGGCCAACGCGGGTAAATCGGCCAAGCCGGTTACCGAATTCACGCTGCAGTTGCCGCAGGAATTCCTCATCGGACAGGGCGAGTATGGAATCGGCCACTTTGTTTTGCCGGGTCCATGCCAGCGAACAGCGGTTGCCTTCCATGGGTAGCAGAGCCAGCGGGCCCTGCGCCGTAAAGCGTTCAAATGCCACGTTGTTATGCGGCCGCGAAACGCTGACGTTTGCAGTGATGGCGGTTTGCCGGTAGTCGTATTGCCGGGTATCAATGTTGAGCAGTTGGCGCACGCTGGAACCGCCGCCATCGGCGGCCACGATCAGTTTACTGCTGCAATCCTCGCGGGTGGCGTCATTGGTACCATGATTGACAGTAATGGTTGCATGCGCTTCGGTATCGGTAAACGCCAGGTCAGTCAATTGCGCAGGTTTGAGTATGGTTAAATTACTGTATTGGGACAGCGCGCCATAAAGCACCTGCCCCAGATCGCGGGCAGTAATGACATAACCCAGCGCCTCCACATGTTCTTCCTGATTATCGATGCGCGTTACACCGAAGTGCCCCCGGTCAGAAACATGAATCTGTTTGATGGCGGTGGATTTGACCGCCAGACGCTCCCAGAGACCCAGCGCCCGGAAAATTTGTGAGGTGCCCCAGGATAACGCGATGGCGCGGTCATCATAACTGGGAGGCGTATCCAGTTTCTGGTTATGCGCTTCGATCATGGCGATCCGCAGTGGCTGGTTTCCCAATGCGCACGCCAGGCTGGCGCCCACCATACCGCCCCCGGCTATCACCAGGTCATAATCGGTTTGAGATTTTTGAGCGTTCATTATATTAAGGCCGGGTCGCCCTGCTTTCTATTTGTAATATGCGTTGTTGTATACGGGATTACATGCGTTGCGATGACGCCGTCGCCATAATTGCCTCGATTTCACCGACACTTTTCGGCACGTCTTTCGTCAGTACTTCACAACCATTTTTTGTTACCAGTACATCGTCCTCAATGCGGATGCCGATGTTCCACCACTTCTTCGCCACCTTTTTCGAACCGGCAGGGATATAAATGCCGGGTTCGATGGTTAATGTCATTCCGGGTTCCAGCACCCGCCAGGCGTCGCCGACTTTATAATCGCCGACATCGTGCACATCCATGCCCAGCCAATGTCCGGTGCGGTGCATGTAATAGCGGCGATAGGCGTTGTCTTTAATCAGTTTACGCACTTCACCTTTAAGCAATCCCAGTTTAACCAGACCTTTGGTCAGCGATTTTACCGCGGCGTCGTGCGGATCATTCCAGTGGTTGCCGGGTTTGACCTGCTCGATTGCGGCATGCTGCGCCTGTAAGACTACCTCATATACCGCTTTTTGCTCCTTGCTGAATTTCCCATTCACGGGAAAGGTGCGCGTGATATCCGACGCGTAATAGTCCTTCTCGGCGCCGGCGTCAATTAATAACAAGTCACCGTCACGCAATGCGGCGTTGTTATCGATGTAGTGCAGTATGCAGCCGTTGGCGCCGCCACCCACAATAGAAGGATAAGCCTCATGGCAGTGGTTGACGCGAAAATGATGCAGAATCTCGGCTTCTATCTCGTTTTCCGTCTTGCCGGGATGGCATACCTGCATGGCGCGAATGTGTGCTTGTGCCGCGATTTTTGCCGCCTTACGCATGACAGCGATTTCACCGGGGCTCTTAAACAAACGCATATCGTGCAGCAGGTGGTCCAGCGCGACAAATTCACCGGGCGTGTGCACGCCGGAGCGGGACTTCTCCCGGATCTGGTTAACCCAGTTAATCACATGCTGGTCATAGTTATTGTTCGCACCCATGGTGTAATAGACACGGCTGCGGTTTTCCAGCAAACCGGGCAGGATGTCATCGATGTCGCTGATGGGAAAAGCGTCATCAGCGCCAAAGGTTTTCCGGGCGCCTTCCAGTCCGGCGCGCGGTCCAACCCAGATTTCCATGGCCGGATCCCGTTCCCGGCAAAATAAAATGTATTCGCCATGCTTGCGTTTGGGGATAATCACCGCCACGGCTTCCGGTTCGGCAAATCCCGTCAGGTAATAAAAATCGCTGTCGGGCCGGTAACGGTATTCCACATCGCGGTTGCGGATCGTAGCGGGTGCGGCTGGCACAATGGCAATGGAATCCTTGCCCATCATCTGCATGAGCCGTTTACGCCGTTTGGCAAATTCTGTCTGATGCATACAAGTACCGAATGAATAAATTACCAATTTAATGAATGTTGTTGGTTTCCGGAGTGACCGCCGGCGCGGCGCGGCTGGGGTGAAGTTCTTCGTTGATTAACAAAACACCCACCCTCACGTATTCGATCAATTCTTCCAGCGCAGCCGCATCCTCTTCGCCTCCTTCAGTTTGATAATTGCTGCCGATCCGGGAAATTTCAACAATATCCTGTGCGGCCTCTGCGGAATTTTCGGGCATTTTGCGAAAATCCTTTAATCCACCCATAATCAGGCCCATGACAAAGCCCTGACACCAATCGCCTAGGCTTATGGACCGCGTGGCGAGATCGGTTTGTTCGCCGGGAAGCAGTAACTGGAAATCACACGTTGGATCGTTCAATTGGCGTTGGGTTTCATCATATATTGTCGCCAACGTGTGTCTGGCTTCTATTGCCAGCAGATCATTCGTATCGGTCGCAGGTATCAGTGACTGAAACCAGGAATTGGCCTGGGTGTCGCTGGTTGCGCAAAGCATACCGCATAATGTACCGTGAATTTCACTGGGATTGATGTCGGCTTCAAGCGCCTGCAAAGCCGATTCAATCTGGCTGAAGTCCAACACCTCATTAGTCATAATTTAACCGCCGTTACAATTGCAGTTACAGTAATATACACAGAAAAATTCACCAGGAATTAAAATCGCTGGATAATCAGGTTATTTTTGAATTCTACAGCAAGTGTGAATATATTGGGAATTCAACAGGGTAGAAAACGGCATTCTAGCATGACCCATGGATTAGCCAAAAGTTAACAGTATCATGTCACAAAATAAGTCGTTGACCCCCGCAATCGCCCGATCTATATTGGAGCTAATAACTTCGGGATTTAGTAACAATGAGTGATACAGATATAATAAAGTTAGAAAATAGAATCGACGAATTAATCACGATTTGTGATCAACTGAAAAACGAAAACACCGTGTTAAGAGAACGTCACGAAAAAATGGCGGAAGAACAGGAACGCCTCGTAGAAAAAGCGGATCTGGCGCGCAGCCGTGTCGAAACGATTCTCAAAAAGTTGAGGACCATGGAGAACCAGACATGAGCGTTCAGACGGCTGTAGTCCCTGTTACAATACGAATACTCGACAAGGAATATCAAATCGCCTGCAGCGAAGAAGAACGTCATTCATTGCTGGATTCCGCGCGATATCTCAATGAGAGAATGAAAGAAATACGTAATAGCGGCAAAGTAATTGGTTCCGAACGGATAGCCGTAATGGCCGCGTTGAATATTACTCATGACTTGCTGCAAAGCCGGTTACAGGCGGCGAGTAATGTTGCCGTAGATGGTTCCAGGTTAAAAAATTTGCAGGAAAAAGTTGAAACGGCGTTAACCCGGTGTAAACAATTAGAGCTATAATGTAATTTATTAGTTAACTAATACGCAATGCTTCCTGTTTTTGTTTTGTTAAAAAACATTGTTAGTTTTTGATTGGAGCCGGACCACCCTGGTTTTACAGAACGCAGGTTTCGTAAAACTACTAAAGTTTATAAAACCAAAGTTTCTAAAACCAAAGTTCCTGAAATATGAGTTTAACGAAACATTGATTTAGGTTAATAAATCGTTGACAGGAAGCAGGTAAGATTTTAACTAATGGTACACCCTGCGGTGTTCGTGAAGTGTCTAAGAATTCTTGTCCCATACTAATACTCCGGGGACAGAACGTTGATGATGTGAGCACGTCCGCTCGTCGGAAAGCCTAATTCGTTAACCGATGACCCCACCTATCTGCTCTGGGTCAAGAGCAGAGGCGCTCACGGCACAGGCGGGGTGTACCTTTTATTTTAAGCCATTCATGACATCACGTAATTCATTACGCGCCCGGATACGCGCCCAAAGGCGCGCTCTCTCATCTCAACAGCAAGAAGCTTTCGCGCAACAATTTGCCGGACATTTTGCCAAATCACATTTGTTTCTAAACAGCGGCCGTGTCGCATTTTATATGGCCAATGATGGCGAGCTTGATCCATCCTATCTGATGGCAAACGCCTGGGCCATGGGTAAACATTGTTACTTGCCGGTTCTCATGCATGCTCATGATAAGAGTTTGTTGTTTGCGCCTTATGAACCGGATGCGCCGATGGTCTATAACCAGTTTGGAATTCCGGAACCGCGGATTGCCCCGCGCCACTGCGTCAAAGCGCGCAATCTTGATCTCATCATTATGCCGCTGGTGGCATTCGACAAACGTGGTAACCGGATTGGCATGGGCGGCGGCTATTATGACCGCACCCTGGGATTTCTCAACGCCCGCACACAATGGCATAAACCACGGCTGGTTGGTATCGGCTACAGTTTTCAGGAAACGCCCGCCATCGACAGCGAGCCGTGGGATGTGCCGCTGAGTTACATTGCTACCGAAAAGAATCTGACCAGAATCAGTTAGCCTCCGCCCGTCACCGTTTATATCTCCGCGCTTAAACAAAATTCATTGAATTACGTAACAGATATTTTCCTTTTAATCGCTTATTGTCCATTCGCGTGCGCCTAGTCCCGAGGCTGTGGCCGATGAATTTATTTAACCATTGATGTACAGCAATAAATCGCCGGGTACTGTTTGTTAGATTGGGCGGGCCATAAAGCGCTGCCAATAATAATAACCAGTGACTTGCGGACTGAGCATCATTTACGTACTTATTTATCTCACTGCGGCCTGGTGTATTTATTCGTGGATCAATAACGGGAAGAGAATAATAATGAACGAAAATGTGCTGTATAACAAAAACGGTCATGTAGTGATGACATTTGATGATCTGGTGACCGGCGAAGGTATTCAATCCAATCAGCTTGCAATATTTGATCATGGGCATTCAGCCTTGTTCGATCCGGGAGGCGACTTAACCTATATGCCGTTGACGATGTCGGTGAATAAATTCGTCAAAACCAGGGACATCGATTACATATTTGCCACGCACCAGGATCCCGATATCGTATCGTCGTTTGATAAATGGTTAATGTACAGCGACGCCAAGATCGTCATTTCCAAGTTGTGGCAGCGCTTTATTCCGCACCTGGTGCCGGGTTACATGAAGGAGAAGGTGGAAGGCCGCATAATTCCCATTCCTGACCAGGGAATGGATTTCAAGCTGGGCGACGCCACCATCAAGGCATTGCCCGCGCATTTTCTGCATTCGGTGGGTAATTTTCATTTCTACGATACGGTCAGCAAAATTCTGTTTTCAGGCGATGTCGGCGCTTCGATGGTCGACAATGACGCCCATTTGCCGATAGAGGATTTTCGCGCACATATACCAAACATGTTGGGCTTTCACAAACGCTACATGGTTTCCAATAAGGTATGCCGCTTATGGGCGAACATGATCCGCCACCTGGACGTGGAAATGATGGTGCCCCAGCATGGCAGGCCATTTGTGGGCAGGGAAAAGATCGGCGAGTTTTTGCAATGGCTGGAGAATCTTGAATGCGGTGTCGACAACCTGCATGAAGGTCATTATTCTATTCCGTGATCATGCTGATACGAATTTTCGGGTGACGCTACTGCCGGTAGATCTGCATACTGGCTTTGTGATGCGGCATTTTGATAAAACAAAAGGCCGGTTTGAATGCCGGCCATTTGCCATTTTAGTTGCTGTGAAACTGATCGGGATATTGATCTTTACACAATGGGCTGAAACGCGGTTAACCGGTCAAGGTCTGGGCCCAATCCATTGTTGGGGAACAGTGTCTGGAAGTTGCCTTGTTCGCCATGCAGGGCCAGGTAGTTAAGTATCACCATTTCAACCAGCAGGTTTACGTTGTTTGCGCCGGGTGTGGTGCCGGATGTTTCAACCGAACCGTTGGACCGCATCCAGCCCAGTTGCTGGTGCATCGCTTGTTCTTCGGGTGTGGCGCCCAAAAGCGCAGGTCTGCCACCCGGGTTGTAAACGAATGCCCAGGACGCCGCGGTGGATTCGTTATCCCCAGTCCATTCGCATTTGCCGCGGCCGTTTGTAGTGTCATCGATACGGCCGTTACTGGCCAGGGAGCCATCGCTGAAGACATAGATCATGACGGGCTTGCCGGTGTTTGCCGCGTATTGGAGGCACATGCCGATGCCGATACCGGCGCGCAGGTCGCGTACTTCGCCGGTGGCGCGCGTGCCGTCATGATAATCGTAACCGCCCTGCTCGATGGTGCCCGCGCCGGCAAAGCCGTCGATGCACAACTTCATGACCGACGCGACTTTCTGAAAATAACCATCAGTGGGATCGACTGTAAAGTTCTGAACGTCCGGAAAACTTACGCCGGTCAATAGCTGGGTCGCGGCCGTCCTTGGGTCCAGCAGTTCAGGACTGCCAAAATGTTCCACGTTATAAGAAGTTTTTAAATAAGCGCAATGCGCAAAATCTTTTACGGTAAGCGGTACATTCACATTGCCACTCCCTCCAAGCCCCAGCTTGGCTGCGCTGATATGTTCCACAGCTTCCATCACTCTTGCTGCAGCGACGGTATTACCGCCAAACAGATCTTCCGCCAGGCCACCGGTGTCTATCAGGCCCAATACGTCACTGGCCCGGTCAATTTTGGTGGGTTGGGCCTGCAAATCAATCATGCTGGCCGGCGCCTCGGAGTTTCCGCCGGACACGGAGGCGCGGGAGCCGATCAAATCCAGTAATTGCCCCCTGGCTCCGCATTTGTAAATGCCGTACATGGGGTTGTGAGGATTATTGCCGGTATCGTTATCGGAGCGTGCCGGAATGACAAAACCATTGGTATTGGCGCGGGTTGCGGGCGTAGTGACCGCCAGCATGCCGCGCAGAAACGCGCTGTCGGAATGCTGGGCCAGGCCGAACGAAGTATCTGTATGATCGCCGTTACTTGTCGCAGTCGGTGTGGTTTCCGCAAGACCGGGCACCATATCGCCCGGCAGGCCCATTTTGTTGTAGGCCGCCGTGCCCAGAAAATTCATCTGCCCGCCGGGTCCGCCGATCAGCACGCTGGAGCCCGCCATATTGGCGCCGCCACCCAGATCGAATGCTATGAAAGGTATTTTCTGGCCTGCGGTAAGTCCGGTCCCGCAACTCTCCAGTGTTGCAGCAAACGCGGGTCTGGACAGTAAGCTCATCAGCAGCGAATCGCCCATCACAAACGCGCCACCGGATATCAGGCCGGCGCCCAGGAACTCACGGCGCGTGACCGGCCGCTTGTGGCAAGCGTGCAACAACGGCTCGTCTATTTTGTGTGCTTTACGCTTAATTTTGATAACCATTTCGCTATCCTCAGTTAAATGAATTCATACGATCTTATTGCACGGTGGTTGATGCGCTGCCGAGTACGGCAAGGCACATGGATTTCAGGATGGTTGAGTTTGTGGCGCCGGCGGCACTAAGGTCCGCCACCAGCCCACCTGAGCCATCCGCGCCAATCAACTCGTCGCGCACGTTTTCCAGTGACGGTTGTGAGGCAACATTGTCGATGATGAACCGGCTATACAATGTGCTGACGATGGTTTCCCGGTTAGTTGCGTTCGACGTGTTGAGTGAGCCAAAGAAGCTGGTGTTATCAACCAGTTCACCGCAGTACGTCAGCGCCAGCTTCGCAATGCCGATCTGGTGCGAGGCGAGGAAACCTTCCATCGCAACGCCGCTGGGCAGTTGCTGCTGAATCTCCAGAAACACCGGTCGAACCGTGCCGTTTGTGATGCTAATACCTGTCAGTTCGGCCATGCTGGCGTTGATTTCCTCGAACAGTTTTAGGCCGGTTATATAGCTGCTGTTAGCCAGGCCTGCCACCGGAGGCGGGTAGTTGTAGTTTAGCGGAATTGGTTCGCCATTTTGCGACACCGCACCTGTAACCCCGGCAAAGTTTTCGAAAGTCAGGTAGAACTGATCTGCCGGATCCGCGTTAGGTCCCCTTTCTTTAGCGATGATGGTTCCCGTGGCTTTATCCGGAATACCGGTCGTTAAGTTGCCATCAATAGTACCGGTTGTCGTGCCGATCAGACTTTCATAACGCGGATTATTGGTGTCGGCCAGATCCGGCATGCTGATAGTTCTGTTCATGTTCAGGAATGCCTGACCGGCGGTTGGCAGTTTTCCATTGACACCGATGCGCATACCCTGGATGTTCAGGCTGATAGATGTCGGTGTTAAAGATGAGCCGTCCGCCGGATCCAGTACAATAAACGCCGGGTTGGCAAACAGATAGCTGTAATTGTCAAATTCCGCCACTTCGAACCAGATATAGCTGGTGTCCGGAAGGGCCGCTGACAAATGGCCCACCTTGAACAGCAGGTGGAATTTCTGGCCGACACCGGCATCGAAGTTCTGGGTGATTTCTTCCTGGGTCAGGGCGCGGTTATAGATAGCGACCATGCGTATCTTGCCCAACCACTGATTGGCGCCGCCCACATCAGATCCCAGAATGAAAACGTAACCGGCATCCCATTCAGACAGGCTGCCGCCGGTAACCGTATCCACATCGCCGGTAAACTGGCCGTTGACATAGATACGGCGGCCATTGGTTGCGTCATAGGTCAGCACGACATGTTGCTGCGTGGCTTGCAGGTCTTCATCATTGGGGTCAGTAATCAAAGTGGGCTGCCCGTTAGCGCGGCTCGGAACATCAAGTCCGGAGGCAGTATTGCGGTTCAGGAATTCGTAGCTATACAGGGTTTGTCCCATGCTGAAGTTGCGTTCTGTTTCACTGAACGAGTAACTGGCGATAATGGCGGGACCTTCCTGTGTCACGTTGCCAGGCACCACCCAGGCTTCGATGGTAAATGCATTGTTATTAACGATCTGGTCGCGCAGTTTCTGGCTGGCAGTGATCGAAGAAGAGGTTGCGCGGCCGCCGGGATTGAATTCAATACCCCAACCACCGACCCATTCGGTCTCATCGTTAAGCACCAGGTCGATTTGCGGCGCGACGCCGCTGGTGTCCTGAGCGACGTTGCCGGAGCCTTCCTTGAATTCCCACAAAGCAATTTGTCCTGCGGTAACCCGGCTGCCACCACTGATAACCTGGCCCTGGTCCAGTTGCAAACCCTGACTGGTGGTTAGAGTCGTGGTTTCAGTGCCTTCAACAACGGGGGGTGTGAAGTCACCGCTAAGTATTTCATTTTTCCAGCCTTGAATCGCTGCTAGCATGGTTACCGCGTTGGATGCACAATCTGACCAGCAGTTATGTGAATCCTGAGCGAGGCGTAAATACAAACGTGAATTCTCTGGATTGTTAATGTCAATCTTGCGGGTTTCCACTACAGCATTAAAAGCATTCAAAGGATCGGAATCCGCAAAGTAGGGTTGCTGGCGCTGCGCTTGTGGCGCGTTTTCCGAATGGCAACGGCCACAGTTAGGAATTTCTGGCGCTATAACATCTTGATTGGCGGAAATAAAAGGATTCGAATTTGGACCCCAAATCCATCTTACGTAGTCGCCTTGGAGGGCGCCTGCGGTACTACCAAGAATAATCTGTTCAGCCACCGGTGCCACATCAACTGATGGATTTTCCAGACGAGAGACAACGCTTCCGAGGTCGCCACTGCCGCCGCTTGTTGGCGGGGGCGCGGAGGGATTCACCCAGTTGTTTATAGCGCTGGCCATTCGTGCGGCGCTTTCTGTGCAATCGGTTTCACCGGCAACTTGCACCCAGCAGTTATGTCCACCGGCGACTTTGGTTACTAGAAAGGAGTTGGCTGGTGTCGTTCTGTCGATACGGGAATTCGCTTCCGGATAAGCCATTGAGCTGATTGCGTGCGCGAATTCACCGGTGCCACTGCCGTTTTCACCATGGCAACCGCCGCATTGCAGTATCAAAATGGGCGCCCACAGATTGTCCTGAAAATTGCACTCATCAGCATTGCCGCAATTGGCCACTGCCTGAGGCGTGGCTTGCGGACTGTTTTGCACGCTGTCGCCACAACCATAAAGCGTTGCAAGTAACAATGAAGCACCCAACAATTGCATTAAACGAGTGGTGCGGGTATTTGTTAGTCTTGCCAAATGAGTTGGTTCATTCATTTGCATTCTCCGGAAACCTGTTCCTGAATTATTTATTAAGTTGGATGCGCGGCTCATTGCTGGTTCTCCTGTTAATTGCCCATACAAAGTGCCGCAACTTCGGCAAACAAGTCTTTCATTCTGTAGTTCATGTCACCTGTGTCCATGAATCTGGACGCTAACGATTCAATTGCAGAATTATGATTTGAAATAGGCTCTTGCAAACATACCTGTTTGTAAACTTTCTCTACCTGGCACTGCGCGAAAGCATCCGTAGATGTGAGTTCGATGCCCATTGAGGCGGCACCAGTCCCCGAAGCACTTGGTCCATTCCAGCCCAGCCCAGCATTTGGTCCCTCGCGCCAATAGTTTGTCCAATTGTCGTTTGGGGTGCGGAAACCGTATTCAAAATTCGTACTGTTAATATGATACTTGGCTTGTACGTCGCCGGGAGTGTATATGGTATGGCCATTATTACCGTCTGCGTCTTCAACCCACTCGTAATAAGCATACGCTTGTGCCAGCGGATCCATGCCCGCATGACAGCCCACGCAAGAGTTTAAGAATATGGAGCTATCGCCGCCGGGACTGCGCGACACATCCTGGCGGATGCGGTCAGGAACCCGGGTTACGTCTTTTAGATCTTCCAAATCGCGACACAGGTAGTTCATGGAAGTAAAGCGAAACATCGCGCGGTTGGTGCCTGCGCTGAAAAAAGCTTTACCTGCCTGGCGTGTTGTTACGATGCCAGCAGGTGCGCCATTTAAGTTGTTTTGTGGGCGTGAAGTGAATTGGCTAGGGTCACTCAAGTCCACGTCATTGTTTTCCAGGGCCTCGAAGTGATCGTTGTTCATGTTGCTGAATGCTGGCAGGCCGGCGCCAGTACCGGTATAAAAAAGATCGGCAGACAATACGGTGTTAAAAGCCACATCATCGCGAATCATGCCAATAACCAATGCTGTATAGTCATTAAGCGGTGCAAAAATGGTTTGCTCTTCATTGGTCCACGGAGTGATCCAGTTTTTGAGCGTGACGTTGTAAAAATATTTCGCGCGGGGATTGCCACCTAAATGATCAATGGCATACCTGGCCGCAGTAACAGGATCAGCGCTCGGATTAGTGCCTGTGGGAGACGTGCCATCCACATCAGGATCAATGTAGTTTGCCATAATATTGAGTGTTTCTTCGGTTGGCGGAACACCGGTTAAACGATCATGCATTCGCTTGGCTTGATCGCGATAAGTGGAATTGGTATTTACATTAGTGTTGTTTGCATATGCACTTGACATGCTGCTGATCATCAGGAACGTCGTTACAGACAACGCTATGAAAAACGTCAGTTCCCATTTATCGTGACCTAAATTGCGGATATTCATATATTTCATCCTTATCACTCGCGACTTGCTTAATAAAAATGTTGACAACCTGAAATCGTGTATTAAGCCCGCTGTTCCACGAACGGAAACAACAAGGCGCAATTCATTTGGTGTGGAGTTACTGAACCTGACGCGGTGTGAAGGGAAAAACCAACTGCAACGGGGAAACCAATGGCATGATTCCGTACGGCCTGGAAATCATTGGTGAACTGCATACAACTGCTACCTCTTAACTGCTGCCATTCCCACGTTTTTCAGCGATACCACGCTTCTACATCGACATGGGAACTCTATCCTTTATACCGAGAAACGACGTTAAAGTCACGTTTTATCAAACTTCTTGATAAAGGATTTCCGTATCTCTGATATCGGTATCCGTATTACGAAATTCCAATCGGATAAAGTTCTTCATGTACGTATTGAATACGTAGCGTTCGCTAGTCTGGTTTCCCGTTACCGCGTTTTTATGTCCGAGTAATTCGAAAATTAGTGGACACAAAATCAGTAACACCAAACACTTAAAACATCCCGTCTTTGGTATACATCCTGAAAAAACATAGGTTGGTGCATTTTAGTGAGGTGTGACAATTGTCTTTTGGGACGTTAGTCACATTGCTTGTGAGCGGTTACTCACTGAAGGGACTCCTGATCCGCCTCAATAATGCTTACTATGTCATGCCTTTACATAGCTTTGCTTATTGAGACAACACTTTAAAAACGAGTAGCGTTTACGAACTTGCTGTAACGCTAATACTTCTTGTAATTTTTCCGACCCGGCATCAAATAGATACTAAGTGGCTAATTTTCATCAGAGTACAACACAGTATCGCTGCTGTACTGAATCAATTAGTTATTGTTCCAAACAATCCTAATACAGCAACTGGCAAAAGTCTACGGTCTAGGTAGAGAATTGTTAACTGGATCGCCTACCAATCCGGTGGCCTGCTGAGGTTGAGTCGAAACCAGGACCAATGAATTTTCAGGTGCCGATTTCTGTTGTGCCAGTTGTTTCGTAGATAGCTGGTTTTCCTCCACTGCGTTAGCATTAGCCCGTATATATTGGATATAGGAGCTGGCAGCGACACCAATGCTGGTAATGACTGCTAAAACAAAGAGTAAATCAGGCTTTCGATGTGTTCTCATGTGGTATTGCTACTTACGTAATTAAGTTATCTCCCTTAATCACTAATGCTAACGAAGTATGATATGCAAAGCGAATAGGGAGATTTAATACCAGTTATAAAAAATTATTAAATTTTTATACTAATTAATTATATTACACTTTTTCTAAATATTACATTCGAAATAATTAATATGCTAACAATTTATAACAATCTTTGGAGGTTATGATGGGCTATTGGTTGATGAAATCCGAACCAGATGTTTTTGGTATTGATGACCTTGCAGCCAGGCCCCGCAAAATCGAACATTGGGACGGTGTAAGGAATTTTCAGGCGCGCAATATGATGCGTGACGAAATGAAAAAAGGGGATGCGGTGTTTTTTTATCATTCCAGTTGCAAACTGCCTGGAATCGTGGGAATCGCCCAAATTGTCAAGGAAGCTTATCCTGATTTCACGGCGTTTGATCCGCAGCAAAAATACTACGATCCCAGGAGTGATCCCGCCAAACCGCTCTGGTACATGGTGAATGTGCAGTTTGTGCGCAGGTTAAAGCGCACGATTACGCTGGAGGAACTGAAGCAGGTAAATGCACTGAAAGACATGCCGCTGATCAGAAGAGGCAATCGGCTGTCGATTATGCCAGTGACTGAAAAACAATGGAACGCCATTCTGGCGCTGGAATGACCGGGGATTCGTCGTAACAAGTTATCTCAGGAACAACCAGTACGCGGGATTTTCTGTTTCCTCGTAGTAATTGTAACCGACGCCCGCCAGAAAAGTCTGGAACTCCGCGGCATCTTTTCCCGGAACCTGAATGCCGACCAAGACGCGGCCGTACGCATCGCCGTGATTCCGGTAATGGAACAGACTGATATTCCAGCGTCCCCCGATATGGTTGAGAAACCGGAGCAGGGCGCCGGGACGTTCCGGAAAATTAAACCGGAACAATCGTTCATCTCTTGCCATTTTGGTTCGGCCACCCACCATATAGCGTATGTGAATTTTCGCCATTTCATTGTCGGTGAGATCAACAACGGAATAGCTTCTGGATTTCAGTTTCTTGATAAGTTCTTTTTTCTCTTCATCGCCGCCGGCCAACTTTACACCCACAAATACATGGGCTTCTGTGGCATCCGAATAGCGGTAATTGAATTCTGTGATGCCGCGGCTGCCGATGGTGTCGCAAAAATCCCGGAAACTTCCCGGTTTTTCCGGAATAGTCGCGCAAAGAATCGCCTCGCGCCGTTCACCCAGTTCCGCGCGTTCCGCCACCACCCGCAACCGGTCGAAATTAATATTGGCGCCACTAACGATAGCTATCAGGTGCTGATTGCTGATGCCGGTTTGCCCGACGTATTTCTTGATTCCGGCAACCGCGAGCGCGCCGGCCGGCTCGGCGACCGTGCGTGTTTCGTCGAAGATATCCTTGATCGCCGCGCAGATTTCATCAGTGGTAACCACGATCACTTCATCAACGTAGTGTTGTGCGATACGAAATGGTTCCTTGCCGATCTGGCGTACTGCCACGCCATCCGCGAAGATGCCAACCTCATCCAGAATCACGCGTTCACCGCGTTTCATGGCTTCCGCCAGGCATGGGGATTCATCCGCCTCGACGGCGATGATTTTAATCTCGGGATTTACATGTTTAACATAGGCGGCGATACCGGCGATAAGTCCGCCGCCGCCAACCGGAACAAATATCGCGTCGATGGGTTCGCGCTGCTGTTTGAGAATTTCGACCGCAATGGTGCCTTGCCCGGCAATGACGTCAGGATCGTCATAGGGATGAATAAATGTCAGCTTACGTTCTTTTGTCAGTTGCTGGGCAAAAGCGTAGGCGTCGTCATAGGAATTGCCGTGCAATATCACTTCCGCGCCACGGCTGCGTACCGCTTCAACCTTGATATCAGGAGTGGTTTTAGGCATCACAATGACAGCATTAATCCCCAATTTTTGCGCAGCCAGGGCGACGCCTTGAGCATGGTTGCCCGCTGATGCGGCGATAATGCCTTTCCGCCGTTCTTCGTCGCTGAGGCCTGAAATTTTGTTATACGCTCCGCGCAACTTGAACGAAAATACCGGTTGTAAATCCTCGCGCTTGAGGTACACGCGGTTATTCAGGCGCTGCGATAGCATCGTGGCGAGTTCCAGGGGAGATTCCCGGGCGACGTCGTAAACACGCGAGTGCGTGATTTTTTCGGCGTAGTCTTTCAGGGTCAAATCAGTCATTGGTTCGGTTAAAATTTAAAAAACTCGTAACTCATTGTTAATTAATAAATAAAAGTAAACCATCCAGCGCCGGTTGTTTATGTTTAACCAGTATTCGTCCCATAACAGAGCGATGAACTGTATGTCCAGCCTATCTTATTGATTTTCACATTAAAACTCGAGTAAAAAAGTGTATATAATGGCTTATATTAAAATTACACAAAATCGACGGGGATTGTATCAATGAGTATGACGCAGGACGAAATGAAAAAAGCCGTTGCTGCCGCGGCGATTGATTATGTAGTGGCTGGATCGGTAATTGGAATTGGAACCGGCAGTACGGCCAATTATTTTATCGACGAACTTTCCAGGATCAAACACAAGATAGAATGCGCCGTGGCCAGTTCAGTCGCCAGCGCTGAACGTCTGAAACGCCATGGTATCCACGTGGAGGACTTGAACGCCGTGGACGAAATTTCCGTTTATGTCGATGGCGCGGATGAATCCACCAAACATCTTCATCTTATAAAAGGTGGAGGCGGGGCATTGACCCGGGAAAAAATCGTGGCGGCTGTCGCGAAAAAATTTGTCTGTATCGCCGATGAAAGCAAACTGGTTGACGTGTTGGGTAAGTTCCCGTTACCCATTGAAGTTATTCCCATGGCGCGCAGTTACGTGGCCCGCCAACTGGTGAAAATGGGCGGCGCCCCGGTTTACCGCGACGGGTTTGTTACCGATAATGGTAACCAGATTCTTGACGTGCACAATCTGCAAATATTAAACCCGGTCGAGTTGGAGCAAAAATTGAATAATATCGTGGGTGTGGTAACCAACGGTTTGTTCGCGCAACGCCCGGCTGACATATTATTGCTGGGCACTCCGTCAGGTGTCAAAACGCTCACTGCCTGAAATGAATGTTTCCCGCTTTTTTATCATATTGGGAGTTTTGTTTGTGGTCATCGGATTGTTGTGGCCGCTGATTCAAAAGCTCGGCCTGGGAAGGTTGCCGGGTGATATCGTTTATGAAAGTGACAGGGTGAAGTTCTATTTCCCCATTGTCACTTCCATTATTGTCAGTCTGTTGTTGTCATTATTGTTCTGGCTGTTTAGAAAATAGAGGACTACAAAAATAGACGGCCAGAAAACCAGGCGGCATAGCTGCCAGTTTCATCTTATTCACTCACCCACGTTGATCAATTAAATCTGAATTCCAACAACCATGGCGGCAGGCGGCTTCTTTAAAAAAATACGGATTTTATTCCTGTTGTTCGTGCTGATTCTGGTTGCGGGGGACTACTGGCTAACCAAGTACAGAAGCACCGATTGGAATAATTCGTTGCGGATTGTAATCTACCCCATCAACGGCGATGGCAGCGCAGCCGCGGATCAATACATAGAACAACTGACGGAAGATACGTTCGATCCGGTCGATACTTATCTTGCCAACGAAGCAGCGGACTATGATGTGCCGGT
>JAKEGK010000279.1 GCA_022627515.1 Gammaproteobacteria bacterium | reverse complement strand
CCATCAGTTTCTGATTATAATCTTTGAATTTTACGCCACTTGAACCTGGAACTTTTTAGACCACACAGCAAATGTAAACTGTCTTTCGTGCATCGGATAAAAATCCGGATTCTAACACAAATCAGTCACTTGCGCAGATGCAGCCAGGCAGCCGCTTTCCCATTGAATTATATAGCCATCCTCGCCTTCGTCCGCGTGGAACTGTTGACTGATAAACAAATCACCCACCGCGGCCAGATGGTCATTAATATAGATGAGCGGAATCCTGTCTCGGATCCAGGGGGGAATGCCTTTTTCCTGAAATAATTTTTTCAGCGCATGATGCTGCGGCCTTCCCGCCGGTTGAATCGATTCCCCGCCTCTGCGGAACCGTACATGCAGATTTGCGCCGGCAATATATTTTTTGCCAATGCCTTCACCTGCGCCCGGTCTGGCGCTGAGCCGGCCGATCCCGTCAATAACCATCGGATTCGCAATATTCCACCGGACGGTTTTATCAGATTCGATTGCCGCCAGGGTTGGCATGATGTGCAGCTGGTCCCGGTAACGCCGTATTTCACAGCCTTCCCAACTCACTTTGGGCAATGCGTCCTGCGCGGCATGCAATAGTTGCGCGACGAGCTGTTCCAGGTGATGGCTGTTCGGGGTGTTCATGCCATGCCCGTGAATCCAGTAACGCAACACATTATGCTGACGTGCTTTTGAAAGTTGCAGCAACTTACCTACCGGCAAGTAGGGCAAACCATCGGGATTGATTTCCCGGAGAGCCTGCCGCGCATCGTGGTCGAGAATTTCCACAGTTTCGGCGCAATAACGCGCGGAACGGCTGACCGTTTGCGCCAATGACGGCCAGCGCTGGAGCAGTCTTGGCACAATTTCGTGCCGGATAAAGTTGCGGTCAAACCTGATATTCAGATTCGATTCATCGGTGATCCATTTCAGATTGCTGGCTACCGCATAAGCGTGGATATCCTCACGGCGCACGTGAATCAAGGGCCGCGCCAGATGACCGGCATGAAACCTTGTCCACTGCGGCATTGCCGCCAGACCCTTTGGACCACTGCCTCTCATTAACTGTAACAACAGGGTTTCCACCTGGTCATCCTGATGATGCGCTGTTAGCAGGCAGTCGCCGGTTTTGATGAGGCGCTTCATGGCCTCATAACGCACCTCGCGCGCCCTGGCTTCCGGGCTTTCACCTGCGCGCGGAGTTGCATCAACATCAATGCCGGTATAGGGTATTTGCAGGCGTCCGCATATCAAACGGCAGTGTTCCGCCCATTGCTCCGCATGGGGACTTAGCGCATGGTTGATATGCACCGCATGAAATTCCGCATCGCCAAAAACATGCTGATGATTCGCCAGCACATGCAGCAACACATGCGAGTCGATGCCACCGCTGTACGCCAGCCAATAACGTTTTATACCAGGCGCCTGGTTCAAACCGGACAAGACGGATTGGATGACTTTGCTGTGCGGGGTGGTGACTGCCATATACCTGACACTGCATGGAAAATCAGTTATTAAAAGGAAAGATACACCGTGGCTGTAATACTATATTGATCAATCACCGGTAAAATTACCGTATTGCATGATCCGTTCATAACGCTGTTCAAGTAATTTATCCAGTGCAGTGCGTTCAAAAATCTCGATGCTTTCCACCAGAAAATTCCTGATGTTCTTTGCCATGGCATCGATATCACGATGCGCCCCACCCAGGGGCTCAGTGATTATCTTGTCAATCAGATTCAGTTCCTTGAGCCGTTTGGAAGTAATCCCCATGGCTTCGGCGGCGTCAGCGGCGTTCTTCGCGCTTTTCCACAGTATGGACGAACATCCTTCCGGGGAAATCACCGAGTAGGTACTGTATTGCAGCATGGCAATGCGGTCACCCACGCCAATCGCCAGCGCGCCTCCCGATCCGCCTTCCCCGATTACCGTGCATATGATCGGCGTTTTTAATTGCGCCATGACATAAAGATTGCGCGCGATGGCTTCACTTTGCCCGCGCTCTTCAGCATCTATGCCCGGATAGGCGCCGGGCGTATCGATAAAAGTCAGGATGGGCAGTTTGAACCGTTCCGCCATCTGCATCAAACGCAACGCCTTGCGGTAACCTTCCGGGCGCGGCATGCCGAAATTGCGCCGGACTTTTTCATTGGTGTCACGGCCTTTCTGCTGACCGATGATCATGACAGGTTTTCCATCAAGTCTCGCCACGCCGCCAACGATAGCCTGGTCATCGGCAAACACCCGGTCGCCATGCAATTCGTCGAAGTCAGTAAAAATACGCTGCGCATAATCCAGTGTGTAGGGCCTTAGCGGGTGACGCGCGAGCTGGGAAATCTGCCAGGGCGACAAATTGGCAAATATGCTCGCCGTCAGTGTCTTGCTCTTCTCCTGCAGCCGGGAAATTTCTTCCGAAATATTGATTTCGGCGTCATTGCTCACATAACGCAGCTCCTCGATCTTGGCTTCCAGTTCGGCAATGGGCTGCTCAAATTCCAGAAAGTTTAAATTCATATGTTGGGTTCTTTTGTGAGATATTCGTAGCGTAATTCGCGCGTTCCCCACGCTTGTCAAAATACCACGCGTTAAAATGCCGCGGACTCCATAAGTAGCGGCGCGGTTGTTTTTTGCGGCCTATATTCTACCTTAACATTGCTTTCTCCCGCGAGTTCATTTAGGCGATGTATTAATTCATCCGTGGGAT
>JAKEGK010000278.1 GCA_022627515.1 Gammaproteobacteria bacterium | reverse complement strand
TTAATTATTTTTTCTGGCATCGAAGATCCTTACAGGGTAAGTTTTTGCTAGTATATCTTATGTCATCCTCAAAATGAGTTTTGCGACACCCTCTGAAAGGGGGGGAATTTATAATTAATTAGAGGTTCCTTAGGAATTTAAATGAGTGATGCCAATTATACGGGCTGAATATATTGTTTTATTGATGAAGCGCAAACAATAAACAGTTATTGCAGGATAAGCCGGAAATTTGCATAACAATCAAGCCGTAACAATTTCAATAATATTTCCGCGGTTTTTAAGCTATTTTAAGCGCTGCCACAATTCTTAAAACACGCGGATAAAATATAAACCTGCCGCAGAATTAGCGAACGCGGCAAAGAAAGGATTTTTCCGTTTAGGGTTTGGCCTCTGGGTATTTGCGCCCTTCGGGTACGGACCTAATCTGCTAAAAAGCCGGGGACGGCTTTAATCCGCGGGATCACAACTCAGGAATGTGCCGGATATAAAGGCACTCAGTTTTCAACTTTTACGTCAATGAACATTCTCGGATGAATTGCGCACTTGACTTTAACTGTACCCACCTTGTTAAAAACCACTGAAGCTGATTCCCCGCCTCCGTATGCGCCGAGATTAAAATTCATAACATCTGATATTGAATATATATTGTGGAATACAGTATCGCTGTTCTTGAACGAGATTTCGTCACCCTGCTTAACATTTATGGCGCTGGCTGCCGACCCGTTAAATATGAACATTTTGTTGTTCTGCTCCACCGTGTATTGCTTGGCAAAAACCGGAGGGATAATTAACAAGCCAAGCAAGAGCGCGCCCGACGAAATTCGAATATTTTTAGTCATCTTGTTTTCCTGATAATTATCCGGTTATCAATTTGGCATCTCTGGATATGTGAGCTCTGCCGGTGCGCTCTCGAGGGTCTTTAAAAATTCCAAAAGATCCTGCTTCTCCGCATAATTCAATTTAGCCGGTTTGAAATTCGGCGACAAATTGGATTTATCGTCGCCCCCGCGCGCATAATGTTCGACTACTTCCTCCAGGGTGTTATATGCGCCGTTGTGCATATAAGGCGCGGTGCGCGTGACGTTTCTTAACGTCGGTGTTTTAAATGCGCCTTTTGTGACGGCAACCGGTTTTACAGCGAAACGGCCGATATCATTACTATTAAGGCCTATATTATGAAATCCATCATCGGTAAAGTTAAAGCCGGAATGACAGGTGCTGCAATTTGCATTACCTTCAAAGAGTGCGAATCCGCGTTTGGCCGCCGCGCTTATCGCTTTATCCTCACCAGCAATCCAGCGGTCAAATGGTGCTATGCCGGCAACAATTGATCTCTGGAAACTCGCAAGCGCCATCGCAATGGTATCCGTGGTGATACCCCGACCCGGGTAAGCATCGTTGAACAATTCCACGTAACCCGGAATAGCTTCCAGTTCTTTTACCAGTTCTTCGGGGTCCTGATTCATTTCCGCATTGGATTCCACCGGCGACATCGCCTGATCTTCCAATGAGCGGAACCGGCCGTCCCACATTTGCATTACATTAAATGCCGTGTTGAGTATGGTCGGAGTGGCGCGGTGAAGTTTTTTCTGGCCTTCACCGATTGCCGTTGGCAGTCCATCGGACCATCCGAGCGCCGGATTATGACAGGTCGCGCAACTGATCCAGTTGGAACCGGATAAACGCGGGTCGAAAAACAGCGTCTTTCCGAGTTTCAACCTGTAGTTGTTGGATTTATTTAAAAGCGGCTCTTTAATGCTGGGAACCTTGTATTTTTCCAGCAGATCTTTATTGATTTGCGCATAGGCGCCCGCGCTCGTGATAAATTCACAAACTGCTATCAAGCAAATGGTCAACCACATATTTTTACGCATGGCTCATTACCCCTGTATCGATTCTTAACTTGGCAGATGTGGAACCGCAATCTCTCTCGGTTGTCCCGTTAAGGTTTTAAGAAATTCCTTAAGATCTTGTTTCTCCGCTTCATCCAGCTCAGCGGCTTTGAAATTGGGTGACAAATTGGATTTATCATCACCGCCGCGGACATAGTGATCGATGACTTCTTCCAATGTTACGTATTGTCCGTTATGCATATAGGGGGCGGTTTTTGCAACGTCGCGTAACGTGGGTGTCTTAAACGCGCCTTTTGTCACAGGCAGCGGCACAACCGCATGCCTCCCCGGATCCTTGCTTTTCAAGCCTATGTTATGAAATCCATCGTCGGTAAAGTTGTAACCGGAGTGGCAGGTGCTGCAATGAGCCTTGCCTTCGAAAAGTTTAAAACCGCGCTTTGCGGCGAAACTGATGGCGTCCTCGTCGCCATTGATCCAGCGGTCAAACGGCGCCTCACCTGAAACAATCGTGCGTTGAAAACTTGCCAGTGACGCTGCTACGGTTTCTTTAGTTACTCCCTGACCCGGGAAGGCTTCGTTGAATAACTCCACATAGCCGGATATGGCTTTTAATTCTTTTACCAGTTCATCCGGATCCTGATTCATCTCATCTTTGGATGCTATCGGCCCCAATGCCTGTTCTTCCAGCGACGAGAAACGCCCATCCCACATTTGCAGAAAATTAAATGCCGTGTTCAATATTGTTGGCGTGGCGCGCTTAAGTTTTTGCTGGCCTTCGCCAATCGCCGTGGGCAATCCGTCGGACCAGCCCATCGTCGGATTGTGGCAGGTCGAGCAACTGATCCAGTTCGATCCAGATAGCCGTGGATCGAAAAAAAGCATCTTGCCCAGGGAAACCCTTTGTGAATTCAACGCGTGATTTACCTGGCCATCCGTCGCCGGTGATGCGTAACGGCTTTTGGGATTCGAAAAAACCTTGATGGTCAATTCAGAATTAAATTGAAAGTAGGCTATGACCGCCGAAGCAATAATTAATGACGATATGAAACCTGAGAGGACAATCTTTTTTTGGCGAATCGGACTCATAATACGCGGCTCTCTTCAATGTTTGCAAATGAGTGTTATTGGGTTGAATCGCTATTCTTGGATTATATCGGCTTTTAATAGATTTCCTTTAACACGATTAGTTGGATATCTCAATAATATGTTTCGGACAATCAAAGCACTACAAATTACGGGCTCTTTTCAGTTAATTGCGTGAACAGATTCTGATTCTCAACACCTGATAACCCTAATACTTCCATGGCAGTATTCGCCGGATCTGCACGCGATATGAGACCCTGCATGGTCAAGTTAAGTGAAGGATACTAGTTAACGTAAAGAGTTATTTTGAATCTTGCTGGAAGCGCTTCAGCAGAGAATTGTGCAAGGTAAAAATGACAACTGAACAAAATTCAGTTTCTCTGGAGCGATAAAAAAGTCAGCCAGCGCCGAAGCAATATTTTGAGAAGAGTTAAAGTTATTTCAGGATTTATTTGAAGCGGGTGTGCTTTGCTGGCATGGAACTCAATGCAGCGGATATCAAGGCAAGTTTTATCTTGATACTTTTAAGGTATCCAGAAATTCAACGACATCCTGAATTTCCTGTTCGGATAACTGTTCACCCCATTTAGGCATGACTTGCGAACGGCCCATAGCGGTGCCGCCATAGGTTATTATCATTTTCTTATAATCCTTGTTTTTATTACTCCGTGTCAAATCGCTGGGTGGCGGGTTGTATAGTACGGAAGCTCGTCCTTTGCCATCTCCGCGAACGCCATGACACAATATGCAGTTCGCGTTGAACACCGCCCGCCCCCTGCTTACTGGATCATAGATGACATGTAAATAGTCGACTACATCCTGGATTTGCTCATCTGACAATTCATCCTTCCAGACAGGCATGAACGGCGATTTACCCGCTTTTTCACCACCCAGCCGGACTATCTTTTCATAGTACTTGTTTGAGTTTTGTTTTATTGCGAGATTGTCCGCGCCATACAATTTGGCGCCGCGCGCGCGCCCGTCTCCGGTTTCACCATGGCACAATACGCAGTAGTTCTTGTAGATCAATGCGCCACGCACCTGTGATTTTTTATATGTATGTCTGACCTCCGCAAACTCATCCACATTTTTGGTTTTTTGGGGGATGGCATTTTGCGCCGCCACGTTTCCCATCATGACGAATAAAAATGGGAACAAAAGTGAACATATCCTTACATAGTATGTTTTGATGTAAATCATGTCACGAACCTCAACCGATAAACGCCACAAATTACCGGACATTTACATGCCATTGGCGCGCTGCTATTTAACTTCCACTTCCATAAACATACCCGGGTGAATCGCGCATTCAATCTCTACTTTGCCGGTTTTGTTAAACGTCACGGCGCGGGATTCACCTTTTGGAAACGATCCAAGATCGAAGGTTTTAATGTCAGACAATGAAAATATATTATGGAACCAGGGATCCTGGTTTTCAAAATGAATTATATCGCCTTGTTTTATGGCGTACTTTTCAACTTTTCTTCCATCCAGCACAAACGTCTTGTCTTTCTGTAGAACAACAAAATCCCTGGCAATTACCTGCAATGTTGCACCTGACAGTAACATGACCACAACAATGAGCAGTGTTTTGCGATACATTTTTATCTCCTTTCCCAGCATTAATCAGTTCGGCAATACAGGAACAGCAAACTCTTTTACTTCTTCATCCAATGTATATAAAAATTGCTGCAGATCTTCCTTTTCACCCGCGGTTAAACTCAATGGTTTTATATTCGGTGACAGATGTGCGCTATTGGCGCCGCCCTTGTCGTAATGATTAAGCACATCTTCCAGCGTAGAGTACACGCCATTATGCATATATGGCGCTGTTTTCGAAATATTCCGCAGCGTCGGCGTTTTAAACGCGCCTTTGAGAATTTTTACTTTCTTTATTTCATAACGCCCGTCATCTGTGTTATCCGGGAGGCCAATGTTATGGAAACCGTCATCCTGAAAATTATGACCCATGTGGCAAAGATTGCATCGCGCCTTGCCGTCGAATAAATTGAAACCCCGTTTCGCGGCTTCTGATATCGCCGATTCGTCGCCTTTTATCCACCGGTCAAAGGGCGTGTTATAACTTGACACTATCGTTCGCTCAAAAGCCGCAATGGCCTTGCCGATCGTCTTTTCTGTTATTCCCTCTCCCTGATAAGCCCGGTCAAACATAGGCTTATAACCCTTTATACTCATCAATTCGGCGATTAAGGACGGCATATCCTGCGCCATTTCCTCATCGGCCAGTATTGGCCCAACCGCCTGATGTTCCAGTGTGCGCGCGCGTCCGTCCCAGAACTGGTGCTTATTATAGGCAACGTTGAGAATTGCGGGCGTCGATCTTTTGAGAACCTTCATTCCAACACCTACCGCGGTCGGCAGTCCATCGGACCAGCCTAAAGCAGGATTGTGGCACGTGCCGCAACTGATCCAATTTGAACCGGATAAGCGGGGATCGAAAAAAAGCGCCTTGCCCAGATTAACACGCTCAACCGTAGTTTGATTGTCTTCCGGCGCGGGCACCTTTTGCGGTGGCCAGTAATCATATCTCGCCGCGAGAACCGGACCAGTTCCTAAAACAATTGATATGAACAAAGACGCTGAAATTGTGACAATCCGCCGGTTGATATTTTCGACTGTATTAGCTTTCATACTAATCCTTGCCCTTTTGCCAATAGGCAAACGTTTTTTCTTCAAGAACCCGCCAATATAATTTCCAAATGGAATTATTCAAATGTAGCGCTGATTTTGTATATCGGTTTTATACAATAATTCTTAACTATTTTTTTGAACCAAATTTCAAAATATTTCTTGCTGCCGTATATTCCCTACTCTTAGTGGGACTTAACCGGCGGTAATATGAGTCAATTATTAACAATTTCACTAAGGTAATTTTGTTGTTTTATCGCCTGCGATAGTTCATATCCATTCGATTCCTACGGGAATGCACAGGCAAACTTTAAATTCCAGGTAGTCAAAGAATCGCTGTAAAGGTTTTTTATTCTGTGCCGATATTTTCGGGAAATGACCCTTGACACCGGGATGATCGATACCGCGTTGCGGATGACTGATTAAAATTGCCATTCTACATATTATTTTTACCTGGATTAACGGTGCGCCATGAAAACAATTTCTCATAATGCCTGCTTTAAACTTGGAACACTGCTTTTAACCGCAATAATATTCACTTCTCTATCACCGGTTTTACCTGCTGATCCTCTATTGGATAAACCGGACCAATATTACTCCGGTAAACGCACCTTTATGGATTATTGCGCGCGTTGCCATGGTGTTAATGCTGACGGCCGCGGCAGAGTCGCGCCAATGTATATCCGCTTGCGCCACCCCCGGCCTAGCAATTTTACCGTGGGAATTTACGCAAACCGGCCTTCCCAATATTTGACAAATGTTATCAGCGAAGGCGGAGTACAAAATCAGCTCAGCCAATTCATGCCACCGTTCAAGGGTGAATTGTCCAAAACTGAAATAGAGAGTCTTGTTTATTTTATCCAGCAAACAGCGAAACATCACGAGGTACTCGCGAACCGGTAATTATTGGTTAACAACTTTATGGAATTATTTTTTCGAGCACTTGGAGATATATCCTGGAAAAAGAAGTCCATTATTTTTGCAGTGGTAATGCTCTCGTTTACGGTCGCTGTTGGAGCTGTCAGCAGTGTCTACATCTTGACTCTTTCCGGCGGCACTAAAAGCCTGGTATCAGAATCCTATGAGCGTTTTTCACTTGCCAACAGCGCCAGAATCTCCATGCTGGAAATGTTGGCCGCAAAATCACAGGTCATTGCTGAAGAGGACCCGGCAAAAATAAGACAAGCGGCGATTGCGGCAATCAAAGCTTCGTCAGAACTCGAAAAAAGCATTCAACTGTTACAGGTTTCACTGTCTGATAACAAAGATGTCGCGGCATTAGGGAATGCCCTTAACGATATCCGGGACCGGGAAATAGAGCTGATTAAACTCGCAAAAATAAACAACGACGAAGAAGCACTGGCGATACGCGACCAGCTCACCGATAAAGTAAATCTGGTAATCCAGCTTGCTACGGACATCGTTCAGCAGGAAACCGACAATTTACGCCATCGTCTGGAGGAAATCACGGTTGCCGGAAAATTATTGGTGTATAAATTGGCGGGATTCATTCTTGTCGCAGTGCTGTTTGGCTTTTTGATGAGTCTGGTCGCCGCGCGCCTTTTCATCCGGCCGCTGCTGGAGACACAACATGCAATTTCCAGCATAGCAAAGGGAAACCTGAATGTTACATTTGAAAAAACCGGCAAAGACGAAATCGGTCAGATGATGGCGGCATTAACCCTGACAGCGAAGGATCTTCACAAAATTGTCAGCGCCATCAGCGAAAACTCGAATGAACTGGATGCCAGATCCCATGACCTGGAAGCAGCAGGCAATGCTATTGCCAGTTCATCAGCGGACATTCTGACAAGTGTGGAATTCATTCAAACCAATACGGACTCCATGCAGTTATCAGCAAATTCGGCAAAATCCGTTTTACAGGACACCTCGCGGCAGATCACAGAAATCGCGGATCTGGTTGAGGAATCCTCCCACAGCATCTTCAACGTTGTGGATAAATACCGCATTTTTCAGAACAGCATCGAAGTAACCGCAGCGGATACAAAGGAACTTTCCGAAGCCGCAAACACAATTAATCAGGTCGCCAAGACTGTCAATGAAATTTCCTCTCAAACAAATTTACTGGCGTTAAACGCGGCCATTGAAGCTGCCCGCGCCGGCGAACACGGGCGGGGTTTTGCGGTGGTTGCCGATGAAGTACGCACTCTTGCCGAGCATACCCGAAAAGCCACCGATGAAATTTCAGGCCTGGCGGA
>JAKEGK010000277.1 GCA_022627515.1 Gammaproteobacteria bacterium | reverse complement strand
GTTTCGCTCGATCGATCGGCCCAGTAAGGATTGCAGACTTGTTACAGGCTGATCAATCTCCTGGAGCGCAATCTCAGGTAACCGCACATTTATACCTACACCTGCGATCACTTTCGTTGGCCCATTGGACTCGCCAGTCATCTCCAGCAAAATACCGGCGAGTTTTTTTCCACTGACCAGAACGTCGTTTGGCCATTTTAAACGCGCTTCCTTGACGCCAAACTGATGAATGACCCGTACGACTGCAACTGCTGCAGCCAGACTCAGGCCACTGAGTTGCGCTGGTCCACCATTAAATTTCCATAATTGGGAAAGATAGATATTTCCACCCAGGGGTGAAACCCACGTCCGGCCGCGGCGGCCTCGGCCCGCCGACTGCATCTCGGCCAGACAAGTCATCCCTGCTGCGCCGCTTGATACGCTTTGTTGTGATAAATAACGGTTAGTTGAATCAATTTCCCATAACACTTCGATTTTTCCGGGGAATGTCTCCCGGCGTGCCGCGATATTCTGGTGAATGTGATCTTTAGCTAATAGTTCGATCGGCTGAGCTAACCGGTACCCTTTGCCTTGTACCGCGAACACCTCAATTCCCCGGCTCTGCAGATTCTGGATAACTTTCCAGACCGCAGAACGCGACAATCCCAATTGTTTTGCTAATTCCTGCCCAGAACAGAACCGTCCGCCGGCCAATATGGCCAGGATTTGTGCATCTTTACCCATTGAAGAACTTCTAATTCCTTTTCAGAAATACGTCCGAGGGGAAAACGTTATGATGGTAACGGATTTTAAGAGACTAGCAGGTCGTTGTCGACGCTATTTATCCCGTCCTTTAGAACATAGGCTTCGAAGCCGTTTTCGGTCAGGAGGTAGGTGGCGGTGGAACTGCGGCGGCCGGTGTCGCAATAAATGATGTATTTTTTATTTTTTTCCAGCCTATCGACTTTTGATCGTAGTAACGGTAAGGGAATATTGACACTGCCATCAAGGTGTTGTGATTGAAATTCCGCAGGCAATCGCACGTCCACCCAAATGCCTTGCCCGTTGGCAATTTCCTTTGCCTCGGAGAAACTTACCCAGTTCAGCAGGGGTTCGTTCATCAGTTCCAGAAAATCACTTTTTGACAGGCTCATTAATACTCCATTGGTCAGCATGACTATGGATGCATTACGTTTACCGCCAGAGATGAGCGCTTCTTCTCCAAAATTGTCTCCAACTCCCAGGCGCGCCAATGTAACACCTTCCGGATTTTTGCGCGTTTTTCTTACCACTTCACATTTTCCTTCGCGTATCAGGTAGAAATGCTCGCCCTCGTCACCCTGTTGAATGACAAAATCGCCTTTCCTAAAATGCTTGGCTTCCATTTTCATGAATATTTTCTGGATATTGGCGGGTGGAATGCGCTGAAATACTTTAGCCTGGAGTATGCGCGACATCCAGTCATCATCGTTTGAATTGTCAGTATCTATTTCCTGTACTTCATAACCGCCGGATTGTTCCCATGTAAGCATAATATCCAACAAGTTGGGATCAACCTTAATAAATTTAACGTTGGATTTTGCAATGGCAGTGTATTGATGAACTTTGCCTTGTTCCAGGGGTAATTTCGACATCTTGCTGCCGCCAGCGATTTGGCGGCTGATTCCCGACTCTGTGGTTAACTCAACCTGGCCTTCCAATACATAGATAATGCGCTCAGCCGCATCTCCGCTCTTGAACAAGGCCCGGCCCTCGGCGGCTTCGCACAAACTGGATTTATTCGCAAGCTCCTGCAAATGATCCGGGGAAAGGGCCTTGATAGGTACAAGATCGGATAATAACGCTGGATCGATTGATTGAGTTTCAGTTGCCACGATTCACTAAACCTGAGTGTCCTGCTATTTTATTAAATCCCTGGTGAAGAACAGCGTTTTAATCACCTAGTTCATAAACTTTTCTTATAACAATAAATTACATGAGCCATAAAAATCCCATGGGCATCCCGTTTGACTAAAATACTTATCGTTCGGATTGAGAAAAATTTGAAGGTTTTTTATGGTTATTTTTTACAAATTAGCGGAAATGCAAAGTAATCGAGACAGATTTAACGAACTTGTTATGGAATATAAATGGATTTGACGGTCAAAAACGCCTTCGGCTCGAACAAAGGTCAGGACAGAATGGCACTAAGTTAAACAGACAAACCCAGTTAAACCATGACCGCCTGAAACCAGTGCAAGCTACAAGGAAAAAATCGTTGGAGGCGGGGATGCCGCCATCGAGTGTAGAGGATGTATTCACAGAGTATTTTTTCCTCGTAGTTTGCATCGGTTGCTTAAGTTGACCCAAGTTTTAACGGAATTTACAGTCCAAGAAGCTTAACTAAGCGCCAATCGGTCCAGGGCATTCAAATATACCCGTTAAAACCGGTATCCTAACTGCAGGCCAAAGGCAACCTCAGAAGCGCCTTGCGCATAGGATAGATCGAAAATGCCGCCAAAGTCCCAGCGCAATCCTGCGGAAAAAACCGGATCACTATTATTTCCAATACCTTTCATATTACGCGTAATTCCTGCGCGCAATTTAAACCACTGTTTAAGTTTCCACTCACTTCCCAAGGAGAGCATTTGTGAGGGACTGCCATAGGTCACCGGATCGTTTTCAATGACATCAACATCTGCTGCATAAAATCCCCACGGGGAATCATAGGCAATTCCGGCTCGAACCTGCGGTTTCAGCCCGATTTCGGTTCCAAGAGACGTGGTATAACTGAGTGAACGCACGTTTTTCAGTACGAGGCCGGTGCGCCACTGCGCATTAAATTGATGGGCGAATCCAATATCGATATTCACGTCCCAGTCTTCGTTTTCATCTTTCGCCGAGTTAGTTTCTCCGGTTGCAGCATCAGCACTGAAGTCATAAGTGATTACACGAAGAATTTTGGGTGTAATGCCAATCGCGATACCACGTCCAAGAATTTGAAATTCTTTGGATATAGCCATGCCGATTTCAGTGATGTCCAAACCAGCGCCGTTGCCCATTGATGCGAGGTTACCTGTCTGATCGATTAATGTCCCATCCGGATTAAATAGCTCGGGATGAAGTTCGCCAGCCGTACCACCACTTTCAATAAATTGCATCGCTTCCACATAGTCTTCCAGTAAAGCTATATCGTTAGTAAAGTTTTCAATCGCGCCGGTTCCAACACCACGCCGATTAATAATAATGGAACCACCTTCCTGCTTATGACCAATTCCCAATATTATTCCCACATTACCATCACTATGCACCGGTCCATCGACCAATTGATCCAGCCGGCTGTACAGATCAGTTGCTGCGGATAGTACACCTTGCGCCGTTTGCGAGTTGGTATTTTGATTAAATGCCGTTATCGCGTTAACAAGATCCTGTTCCAGATTTTCATCTTCAATGTCTATATTGTCGACCACCGCTTCGGAGGCACGCGCCGTTATAGTGGGCAATACAAAACTTGAATTTCTGCCAATTTCCTTGCGCGTTTTATACATGGACAACAAGGCGGGATTGTAATAAGCCGCGTTGGCGCTGCTACCTGAGGCAACACCTGCGCCACCCATCGCCAGAGAACGCGGATCAAACGTTCCAAATGGCACAGCGTTAGCAGTTTTGTTTAGCAAACAGAAAAACAATGCACACAATAAAGCTGTTAAGTTACCGACTCTCATTGATGTCCTTCGGCGGCGAAACTTCAAAGAACTGACTGCAGAAACAATCGGGAAGGAGGATATGATCAGAATTTTACACGTTGCTTCCGAGCGCTGACCTTATATCTATCATACACAGGTAATATTAATGTGTGAAATTTTCCATGTTTCCCATGATAGATATCATCGAAATGTTCGTTTGATTTTAAGATTATTCACTAAATAGAATTTGGAAATTGTGCGCTAAAAAAAACCCCTGACCGGTTTCTCCAATCAGGGGTTTTATGTTTAAAGCCTGGCAGTGTCCTACTTTCACATGGGGAAGCCCCACACTATCATCGGCGATGCACCGTTTCACTTCCGAGTTCGGAATGGGATCGGGTGGTTCCAATGCTCTATTGCCGCCAGGCAAACTTTTTGAAAAATAGGGGTCAGATTCGAATTTTCTCGCCAAAACTCAAAAGACCCAGATGTCTTAGAAAAAACTTCGAGTCTGACCCCTATTTTTCCGAATTAGAAACAATTGGGAGAGAAGTGTTTATCGCTTTAGCATGTAAATCATGTTGCGTTTTGTGACCAACAACACCGTTCGTTTTTAGTTTTGTCATTACATTAACAAAACAACTTGGGTGTTATATGGTCAAGCCTCACGGTCAATTAGTACTGGTTAGCTCCATGCGTTACCGCACTTCCACACCCAGCCTATCAACGTCGTAGTCTTCGACGGACCTACAGAGAGCTCGAAGCTCTAGTGAGACCTCATCTTGGGGGGGGCTTCCCGCTTAGATGCTTTCAGCGGTTATCCCGTCCGTTCATAGCTACCCGGCAATGCCACTGGCGTGACAACCGGAACACC
>JAKEGK010000276.1 GCA_022627515.1 Gammaproteobacteria bacterium | reverse complement strand
GAAATTGCTGGCTATTTTGGATTGAACCATTATGGAAGTGTATCAGGCGCAATCAGTCGGTTCGATAAGCGATTAGTTGATAATGGGGATATTCAAAAGAAGGTAGAAAGGGTGTTAAAAACTATTAATAAACAGACTTGACCCCTATTGACCCCTATTTTATGGGGATTGATCGGGATGAAGATGGATTTTTTGATCACGACGAGATTGACAACGGCAGCCGTCCCGATGACCCTTTGGATATACCGGTAACATAAGTTCGTAAAGTGTTCGTAGCACAGATGCCCTTGCTGAATAAACATCTACTTTAAATGTCCCATATAATAGGAGGATTATCTTTTTATTGCGCCTCACCTGCAGTATGTAAAACTATAACCTTTGATTACAGTCCGCATCAAAGGGAACATTGAGATCAGACACATCAATGATTTCCAGTATGGCCGCTTTAGCATAAGTGGCGATTTCATTGCCTCGCAAACCGGGTTGAATAGCGCGTTGTGATAACTCTTTTACTTTAGGGTTATGGTCGGGATCCCATTGTAAAAGCACATTCGTTACTGTTGAAGCTTGCCGCCACGGATGTTCTGATGCATAAAGATCTTGATTGAAGGCGTAGGGAAAAGCTTGTGCTAACACTTCATCATATAATTCCAATCCGGCAGGTGCCTCAATCTCTTTTTCCAGTTGTAGAGCTGGTTGCGTTTTACTCTCAGTTGCCTGACCAGTTGAGTGCCAATTTTCTTACCCAATTCCAGAGGCTGAACCGCCTTCGGTTTGAATTCTCTTGTAAACGTTTTTGTTTTTGTCATTTGACTCTCCTCTGGACTATTGCCGCTTTTTTAGAGTGCCGGTTAAATCGGGGGAGCTATACTATGTTTATGCCCCATGTTTTTTAGTCAACAAACAATCTGCAGAAGTGAGGAAACACTGGTAAAAAAAGAAACAAACTAAGCCATATTCCAGCCAACCCGGGCGGGTCAAATTTAAATGCAAATCCTGGGTCAGTTTTACATGCAAATTAATATCATTGAAAATAGCAAATTCGTTAGTCGTGTAGGTGGCGCTATGGTCTTGAAAATTTCCGATTATACGGCGTGTGACTAATCGACAGAGGAGGTGAGTATGAAATCGATAAAAGATTTTGTGGATGCCGCATACAAGAATAAATCTATTGCCGAGATCCTGGAGGCCTCTCCGGCTGCACTAAAAGGGATTTCAGCCGCAGACGCCGAAAAACTGGACGCCGCATTTGGGGTGAAATCAGTGAGAGATTTGGCTAATCTGAAATACGTTCGTAACGCGCAAACTTTATTGGCAATGAATGGCATTCCCGATTTTGATCCGGGGCCGGGTCCCATCTGGCAACAAATGTTCAATGATGCGCCGTTGGCTCATTACATTAATCATCCGCAACAGCGATTTCGAATTGATTTTTCTCCGGTGTTTTATCGTGGACGTTTGGATGGTACGGCCAGGCTGCTGATCGTAGGGCAGGATCCGTCGACTGATGAAATACTGGCGCAACGTGCGTTTGTGGGAAGCTCTGGACAACGACTGCAGGGCTTGTTGCATAAGCTTGGCATCACACGCTCCTATATCATACTTAATACATTTTTGTATGGGATCAATGGTCAGTTTGATAACACCATGAAAAAAATAACTCAGGAAGACGCAATTCTGAACTATAGAAACGCACTATTTGATCAAGTAGTGGCGGCTAATAATATCGAAGCGGTTATCACTATAGGCGCTGGCGCAAGAGATGCCGTGGAACGCTGGCCTGAACATCAACAACATGCAGTGTACAATTTAATACATCCTTCAGCCCCGGAAAATATGGTATTGCCTGATTGGAATAAGCACCTGCCGGATTTATTAAACAGTATTTCACCAGACGATGACGGCGTTGTCGATGCCACTCCATATGGGGTGCAGTATACAGCCGGGGATGAGAAAAAAATCCCCCGATATGATTTGCCGTTTGGAATACCGGTGTGGCACGGTACTAATGGCACACGCAGCATTCGAGATGGTGCAGACAAAATTATTTGGAACGCCGTTACGCCGGCAGCATGACGTCTTGGTAATCGGGGTTGTGATTAAAGGTGCACCTCTTTTACCCGTTCCTTTCGCCCTTACTTCCGCGAACCGCGCGGTAAGGGGCCGGGTTGAGTCTTTTTTGGAGCCGATTACGCTGAACTACTGCATATAGGCATAGCCTTCCTTCTGAAGCTTAACTACCTCGGCGTCCGCCATTGGCGCCATTTTTACAAAACCATGAATATCGCGCGGTTCAAAACCCTGCAATTTCGCCGAGGCTTGACACATTCTGAATTCAATAGTGCTTTCCACTGTTAAACTATGCGCGCGCGTCATGGTTTCTTTGTACTTTGCAAATGCCGCTCTGGCGAAAAACGGTATTGCTGAACCGTGTATTACAACCACAATACTGCTGTCAAAGGGATCATTGCCATAAAAGTTATTTAAAAAGCTTACCCTGTCTAAAATGTTAATCATCATTTTCTCATCGCCGGTTGTCACGTCATACAACACTTTCTGGGGTTTGTAACTGCCGTTTGATTCCTTGGCCTCTCCCCATGGGCCAGTTTCAATGGCATAAGCTATTGAAGGGGAGCTTAGAATGAGCAACATACTAATAAATAACTTCATGAAATTTGTCCCGTCTCAGATGAACACTTATTGATGAATTGAACTTTAAGAACGTTTTGTCTTTTATCATGCGCAGCGAATGATGTTTCGGTTAGCGCATGCTGTGCGACCATAGATCAGGCCGGATAAGTTGCCAGGAGAATCCTATGCCGAACCTGCCGCAAAACTGCTACGCCTGCAAATATGGCGTTAAAAATGAATTAAAATTCATATATGCATGGGAGCAGCCCGCCGTGTAGATCGCTCCGGACATCCTGTCCTCCCGTGACCTGCTGTACTTTCTGTGTGTGCTGTACTTTCTGTACGTAACTCCGCTTTGTGTTTCATTTTTGTCTTGTCCCGCCTGCGCTCCCTGATTTTTTGAGGCTAGTACCATATACCAACGTGCGTAAAGCCATCGGATTAGCGGGTGTCGATAATACTTCCAATAACAGGCAGAGACAAATTTCTCCGCCGCCAGCTTTATGCTGAATGCGATACGCGATCGAAATTTTTTTGCAATGACAATCCATACACCGCTATCAAACATGGATAAGCTTGTTTACGTAAGTATTTAATTTTACCCATGTAATTGCTTTCCGATTCCGGTTTACTCTGCCGCATAACGTTATTAAAGATTCAATCGGTTCAGCCGATTAAAATTTGTGGCAATTATGGTTTTTAGCGTTTCCTGACTATTACAACAGTTTCCTGAAGTCGGTATTTAATCTAAAACAAAATTCGGTACTTAACTTTATAGGAGCAAGATCATGGTAAAGCATTGGTTCACACTAACGCTTCTTTCCGTTTTGTTGTCACCAACAGTCTTCGCAGGTGAAATAAAGATAGGTATGAGCACGGCATTGGAAGGGCCTGCCAAAGCGTTGGGTCAGGAAATGAAACTTGGCGTCGAAGCATATTTCAATAAGATCAATAAATCCGGCGGTGTTAACGGCAATAGCCTGAAATTGATTGCCCTGGACGACGGTTATGAGCCTGCCAAGGCGGCGCCGAACATGCGGAAGTTAATCGAGCAGGAAAAAGTATTGGCGGTGATAGGCAATGTCGGCACACCAACGGCGATCGTGACGGTACCCATTGCCAATGAAATGAAAACCTTGTTATTTGGCGCGTTTACCGGGGCGGGCGTGTTACGCAACACGCCACCGGACCGCTACGTTATAAATTACCGGGCAAGCTACGCGGAAGAAACCGCCGCCATGATCGGCGGTTTGCTCGATGCCGGAATCAAGCCGGCGGAGATTGCCTTCTTCACGCAAAACGATGGATACGGGGATGCCGGCTATAATGGCGCTGTGAAGGCGTTAAAAGCCAAAGGATTCAATGATACGGACAAACTCGCGCACGGCCGTTACACCCGCAACACTCTAAATGTTGAGAATGCTCTCGCTACCATACTGGACGCGGCAGTGGAACCCAAAGCCATTATAATGGTTGGCGCTTATGCGCCTTGCGCCAAGTTTATCAAGCTCGCGAAAAAAGAATTTTCGAATGCTCTGTATCTGAATGTGTCGTTCGTTGGCAGCAATGCGTTGGCGAAAGAACTCGGTGATCAGGGACAGGGTGTTATTGTTACCCAGGTTGTTCCACACTATGATGATAAATATCCAGCGATTGATGAGTATAAAAGCGCTTTAAAAGGGCTTGATGCCAACACAACGCCGGGATTCGTGTCGCTGGAGGGCTATCTTGTCGCCAAGCTGTTTGTCGAGGGTCTCAAAAAAGCGGGCGCGAATCCTTCCAGAGAGGATTTGGTCACGGCTCTGGAATCACTTTCCAATATCGATATCGGAATTGATGCGAGATTTACTTACAGCGCCAAAGAGCATCAGGCCAGCCATAATGTGTGGCCCACACAAATCGACAATGGCAAATACAGGAACTTTGCCTGGCAAGAACTGAAAACCAAAGTTGCAAAATTTTAAACTGCGGCAATCTCAACGGCGCGGAATTGTCGTATGAGCGTGGCAAGCAAGATAGCCAAGACGGAAAAATTTAACTCCCTTATCAATGTCCGGATCAGCATAAAATCCATGCTGATGATATGGGTCAGTGTCGGTGTGATCGCCACAATCATCATGGCGGTTGTTGGGCTGCGCTCCAACAACCACCTTGCCCAAACCCAAGCGGTCAAGCTGGGCGCTGTACAGCAGATAGAGTCTAACGCCCATCAGGTTAGCAACATTCTGAATGACTTTATTTCCCGTCAGAGCGACATATTGGCGGCCCGTTCCAGGGGAGAACTCGCGGAGGTTTCGGCGCGTACGGATCTTGAAGAGAAATTTCAGCAAAGCAGGCAAACGCTGCTCGTAAACTTACAGGACAATTCGGCTGGTAAAAACCTGATTTCACAATTGGAGGACGCCTACCGGACATTTATCGAGGCGGATGACAGGCTTTACGCGCAGACCTCGGAAATGCTGACACTCAAGGAAAGTATTGGCAAGCAGGCCGCGGCTGTGGATGCAATTGTTAACAATATGCAAAATACGGCGGATGGTATCACGGGAAAAATCAGTTTCGCGACAAAAAGCGCGAAGCGGCAGGTAAGCAAAATAGTAAATACGTTGAGTACCAGTTCCGCAAGCGGTGAGCAGGTTCGAAAGTTCACCGACACCGTTAAAAACGCGTTTTTAGGCAATCAGGCGGATATACAGCAGGTAAGTAATGATATCCGCGCCGGCGTGCCCAAACTGGCTACTCTGGCGCGTCTTATCATGCTGGAAGATAGCGCGGATTTGCTTACCAGCATCAAGGATAACGAGATCAATCAATTGGCGCAATTGATTCTTGCGGCGTTAAATACATTGCGCGGCAAATTAAGTAGCGAAGATGAACTGACCGCGCAGGTGGAAGAGCTGGAGAGCGACTTCAAAAAGCT
>JAKEGK010000275.1 GCA_022627515.1 Gammaproteobacteria bacterium | reverse complement strand
GATACATGGAGGGGATAAATTACTGACTGGGATAGCCCGGACCGCTTACAACCGGCACCGCACCGTACTGTTCGTCTTTCGCGGGTGCGATAGCCACACCGCGATGGGTGAACGTTGAATACGCTTCCATGGCAATCATTTCCTCACTATCCAGAGCGAGCGCCTTGCCCTGCATGGGAACCATAATGCACCAGTTGATCATTTCCCGCAGCGTGCCCACCTTGCCCAGGTTAGTCTGGAACTTGGGAAACGTATGGGGATTGCTCGCCGAACCATCCGGATGACAATTGCCACACGCCAGGCCATTAGTGCCCAGGCTTCCGTCATGCCAAAGCCCGTCACCTTTTGCAACCGCCTGCATCAACGCCGCCTGCTCCTGCGCCACCTGCGCTTCACTGCGTGGTGGCTTGGCCTGAACGGTGCCAGTTACGATTAACACACCGGCCGCCAATGTTGTCGCCATACTTGCCAGCATCATCTTACGATTTCTGTTCATGTCTTGTCCTCCCACAATTAAACCTTAAGGCCTTTCTTGATGTTTTCAGGCAACAGGTCAGAGAATGCCCGCCACTGCATCATACCGGCAAAGTCTTCCGCCAGCGCGACGTTGTGAGTACCAAGACCATCTTCGAAATCACCCGGATCGGCGCGCCGGTGTTTGATCAGCGGATACGGCAATTGCACCGGGGGATAAGGCCAGGGCCAGGAAGTGGACAACAAACCACAAGACTTGATATTGCCAATCTCATTGTAAACCACTTGATGTACATGACCGTGTATGGAGATCACCTTTTCAAACTTGCGTAACTGTTCGCGGATTTGCGGCGCGTCATAAGTCTGGAAATTCCAGCGTGGATAATAATCCCACAGCGGTGAATGCGTCATTATCACAACGGGTGTATCCGGTGACACTTTTTTAACATCCTTGGCCAGCCATTCCAGCTGTTTGTCACCAACACCCCAGAGACCACACTTGTGGCATTCCAGTTCTTCCATCATTCCCATGCGTTCTTTGGGAGTCAGGTTCTTCATGGTCCAGAAATCCGGCACCAGAATCGAATTCATGCCAATGAAATGCACGCCATTGTGATCGAACGACCAATGTTCATCGCCGAAGAAACCCCGCCAGGACTTACCCATATCCAGGTACCAATCATGTTCCCCAGGGATAATCCGGTATTTCATTTTCAATTTGTCGAGGATTTTCTTACCCTTGGCGAGCTCCGATTCTTTTCCGGTTTGCCCAAGATCTCCTCCGTATATCAGGAAATCCGGAGCGGGGTTGAGTGAATTGATATCAGCAACCGCCTTTTCCAGAATGTTGTCGAATTTATGATCCTTGATATCATAAAGATGGGCATCGGTTAGTATTGCAAAATTGAATGGCTTGATTTTCTTGGTTGCGGCTTCAGCAACGCCCCCCAGACCAAAAAAACTGGTGGCGGAAGGGGCAAAAATGCCTGTGAACATGGTGGCTGCGCCCACCTTCATTGAATAACCTAAAAATTGCCGTCTCGAAATTTTCTCCATTGTGACACTCCCCGTCATTAAACATGTGAACGACACGCATATCCGCCGAAACAATAACCACTGTTTCAGCACAGCACGTACATTACCGACATACTTTGTTCTTAAGTTTGAAACAATTAGACGATAGCTCTAAATATTAGTAGGAGCCGGGAATATAGGAAATTGATTTTCACAAAGAGCGCTATTGATCCACTCAATCCTGCGGAACACTATAGAAAATCTAAAAGCAGGTAATTGAACATATCAATAATACGTGCAATTATTTATACTTGTAGCAATATTTCAATTGACTTACTTCACATCTTTATTAAAGCAATTAATATATACTTATTTTTACTTATCTTGCTTGTACTGTATTACACTTTCTAATCAACCACTGAAGCTCCATAATTCAACCATAAGAACTTGAGGTGAAATAACACCGAAGGAACTGGAACATGACGCTCACGGAACTTCGATACATCGTCGCAGTAGCAAAAGAAAAGCAATTCTGCAAAGCAGCGAAAGCCTGTTATGTCAGCCAGCCAACGTTGAGCCTCGGCATCAAGAAACTGGAAGAAGAACTGGGGGTCGTGTTGTTTGAACGCAAACACCAGGAACTCGTTATTACACCGGTTGGCCGGAAAATTGTGGAACAGGCGGAACGCGTATTGAAAGAAGTGAAAGCCATCAAGGAACTGGCGCAACTCGATCAGGACCCCTTATCTGAACCGTTAAAACTGGGAGCCATTCACACGGTGGGACCTTATCTGTTTCCGGACTTGTTGCCGGTCGTGCAGGAAAACGCGCCAAAGCTGCCGCTGCTGGTGGAAGAAAACTACACCAGCGAATTAACCAGGAAATTAAAAAATGGCGACATTGACGCGGCGCTGGTTTCACTGCCCTACGATGAGCCGGGAATCGACGCCGAAATATTGTATGAAGAGCCGTTTGTAATCCTCGTCCCCTCTTCTCATCCGCTAGCAATTAGCGACTCCATATCAGTGAAGCAATTGGTAAAGGAATCCATTTTACTGCTCGGGCCACAACATTGTTTCCGGGACCAGGTAATGGCGCTGTGCCAGGAATGTTTCAGGGATAAAGCCGCCACAGATGATATTCACAATACGTTTGAAGGAAGCTCCCTGGAAACCATCCGTTTCATGGTGGCCGGCGGAGTCGGCGTGACGATCGTCCCGCGCCTGGCGGCTTGTGCCGACCGGTATGCGCAACGCCTCATCGCTATCAAACATTTCTCCGGTATCAGTCCCAGCCGTAAAATCGCCCTCGCCTGGCGCAAGAACTTTACGCGGATGGAAGCCATCAACATGCTCGCGCAATGTATCCGTGATTGCTCACTGGGCGGCGCCAAGGTCCATAAAAGTAAAACACAAAAAAGCTTTGTTGCCGCGATTTCCGGCACAGCGCTGGAACATCACCCCATGTAAGCGTGTTTGAGAGGTTTTCGCAAATTCAGGCTTCTATAAATTCCAGCGCGTTGCCGTCCGGGTCACGGGTAAACAGGGCTTTTCTTCCGGATCTGCTGCGCGTGAATTCAACACCTGCGTTTTCCAGCTTTGCCTGCAAAGCATCAAGATCATTGACCGCCAGCGCCACATGCCGGTCCCTGCCACCGTGCGCGGGACGCCCGGTCACAGGATCCGGATTAAGCAGTTCCAGTAAATGGATTTGTTGCTCACCTGCTTTTAACCAGGCGCCCGGGTAATCAAGATCGGGACGGGATTCATCGCAAATTAATCCCAGCACGCCTTGATAAAAATCCAAAGCCACCTCCGTATTGCGCACTATCACACTGCTATGCAGGATCCGCTTGATTTCAAATGACATGACTATTGGCCTATCGTGGAAAAATATTTCACGCCGCTTTGTTTCATCAGCGCACGCGCCGATAAATATCCCGCCAGTATAATCAGACTGCCGCCGGTCAATTCCTTGCCTTCGATCACTTCGTCGCTCAACCATTGCGCGGACAGGGCGGCGGCGACTAGTTCGAATAACAATATGACGGCGGACCGGTACACCGGCATATGCGTTACGCCATATTGCACCGACAATGTCATAACGATAATCATGACGCATCCGATCAGGGTCGTCCAGGTCAGGATCCCCGTTTCAACCTGCGGAATTGGCATATCAGCCAGCATTATCCATAACGCGGCAAGCAACGTAACCCCCGCCCAGGCAGAAACTGTTTTCACCCGCACTGAAATATTTTGCAGTTTTCTCACCAGCACATTGGAAACGGAAAACGCCATACCGGACGTAATGGCAAACCAGTCGGCATAATCCTGCGGCCAGGGAAAACCCAACGATGGATCCCATAACATAATCATGGCGCCGATCATCGCAACCGTGAGTGTTGCAACCGACCATGCGGTTAATTGTTCCTTCAATATCAGCCAGCCCAGCAAGGTACTCCACAAGGGCGAGAGATAAAACAGCAGCACTACACGCACCACGTTACCGTCGATAACCGCGAGAATGAAGGCGATATTCAACCAACCATTGGTAATTGCGATTGCCGCTAACAACAAAGGTTGCTGCGCGATTTCCCCGAGCTTGCGCCAAAACACCAGGCTGCCGCATAACAACGCGGCGCCGTAAATCATTAACGACGTCCACAATCCGGAAATGCCGTGACTCTCGGCAATGCGCAAGGGATACCACGCAATGCCCCACAGGGAAGCTGTAATTAACAGGCTGATGACCGGTAAAACGGTGGCAGAATGTTTGGAGGCGCTGTCGCTATGCACTATACTTATCCGCTATTTTCTGCTGGTTGTAGATTATTTTTTGATCACTTAGACTCAGGATCATACATCCACTTTCGGCATAACCCTGAAAATTCTTAACTTATTGAGAAATATAAACAATAGCCATCAGTATGAATCCGGATCTGAAAAAACTCCACCCTTATCCGTTTGAAAAACTCCTGCAGCTCAAGGCCGGCATTAATCCGCCGGTTGAAAAAAAGCATATCGCCCTGTCGATTGGCGAGCCCAAACATGCGCCGCCTGGATTTGTGAAAAACGAAATGCTGAAACAACTGGACCGCATGGGCAGTTATCCGGTGGCAAAAGGTATTAGCGGATTGCGTGAAGTCATCGCCCGCTGGCTGATAAAGCGGTTTAACCTGAAAGCGGAATCGATCAATGCGGACAAACACATTCTGCCGGTCAATGGGACGCGGGAAGCCTTGTTCTCCATTGCCCAGGCGGCGGTTGACCGCAGCCGTGATGCGCTTGTCATGATGCCCAATCCCTTTTACCAGATCTATGAAGGCGCGGCCTTACTGGCCGGCGCGCAACCTTATTATATGAATACCACCGCCGATAACAGCTATTTGCCGGATCTCGACAGTATTGACCCGGAAACCTGGCAACGTTGCCAGCTCATCTATATTTGCACGCCGGGAAATCCCGCCGGCGCGGTAATGGATAACAGATACCTGCAACGCCTGATTGAGCTCGCCGACCAGCATGACTTTATTATCGCCAGCGATGAATGCTATTCGGAAATCTATTTCGACGAACTGCGGCCACCCACCGGCCTATTGCAGGCTGCGGCGATAATGGGCCGCAATGACTATTCACGTTGCATCGTGTTTCACAGCCTGTCAAAACGTTCCAATGTTCCGGGACTGCGTTCCGGTTTTGTTGCCGGGGACGCATCCATCATTGCGCAATTTCTGAAATACCGCACCTACCACGGTTGCGCCATGCCGGAATTTACCCAGTATTGCAGCATAGCTTTGTGGCAGGACGAATTGCATGTCAAAGCCAATCGTGATCTGTACCGGGAAAAATTTTCCAGAATCGTGCCTATGCTGTCAGACGTGCTGAAGGTGTCACATCCTGATGCGGCGTTTTATTTGTGGCCGGAAACACCCGTGGATGATGAAACCTTTGCCCGTGAATTGTTTGCGCGGCAAAATGTAACTGTGTTGCCCGGCAGTTATTTATCCAGGGATAATGGCGTCAATCCCGGCGCCAATCATGTGCGCATCGCCCTGGTCGCCTCGCTTGATGAATGCATCGAGGCAGCCAGCCGGATTATTGAATTTACCGGAACACTTTAGCCAAAAACCCATCGCCTTACGTTTATATTCAGGAGTCAAACATGAGCGACATACAACAAATAGTGGAACAGGCCTTTGAAAACCGCGCCTCGATTACCCCACGCAACGTGGACACCCATGTCAAGGAAGCCGTCAATGAAACCATCAACCGGCTGGACCGGGGCGAAGCGCGCGTAGCGGAAAAAAAAGCCGGCGGCTGGGTCGTCAACGAATGGCTGAAGAAAGCGGTGTTGCTTTCCTTCCGCATCGACGAGAACCGTTTCATGAAAGGCGGTTTCACCAACTACTTCGACAAAGTCGAGTCCAAGTTCGCCGATTACAACTCCCGCTCATTCAATGAAAGCGGCGTGCGTGTCGTGCCGCCCGCCACCGCGCGGCGCGGTTCTTATATTGCGCCCAACGTGGTGTTGATGCCTTCATATGTAAACATTGGCGCCTACGTTGACAGCGGCACCATGGTTGACACCTGGGCCACGGTGGGTTCCTGCGCGCAAATCGGCAAGAACGTGCATTTGTCCGGCGGTGTCGGCATCGGCGGCGTATTGGAACCGTTACAGGCAGCGCCTACTATTATAGAGGACAATTGTTTTATCGGCGCCCGCTCCGAAGTCGTCGAAGGCGTCATTGTCGAGGAAGGATCGGTGATTTCCATGGGTGTATACATCGGGCAAAGCACCAAGATTTATCACCGCGAAACGGGTGAAATCACCTTCGGACGCATTCCCAAAGGTTCCGTGGTTGTTTCCGGCAACCTGCCCTCCAAGGATGGCAAGTACAGTCTGTATTGCGCCGTGATCGTCAAGCAAGTGGATGAAAAAACCCTGAGCAAGGTCGGCATCAACGAACTGCTGCGGGAAATCCGATGACCTTGATTTACGGCATAAAGAACTGCGATACCGTGAAAAAAGCGCTGCGCTGGCTGGATGAACACAACGTCGCGTATGAATTTCATGATTATAAAAAGGAAGGAATTGACGAAGCGACGCTGAAAACATGGAGTAAAAAAGTCGGCTGGGAGACCCTGCTCAACCGGCGCAGCGCCACCTGGCGCGCCTTGCCTGAAAAGGTCAAAGACAATATCGATGAGAAGTCGGCAATCCGGCTCATGCTGGAACAACCTTCCATTATCAAACGGCCGGTATTGATTAAAGGCGGCACATACCTGGTGGGGTTTGATCAACAGGAATACGCTGATTTACTGGATTAGTCACGCTGCCGTTTTGATTTCTCAATATAGAGTTAATTTACAAAAGCCGGTAAGGAACCAATGTCTGAAACACTGAAACTCGCCGAACAACTCATCAGCCGCCCATCGGTAACTCCCGAGGACGCCGGCTGCCAGGATCTCATCATCGAACGGCTCACCGCGATAGGTTTCAAGGCGGAAAAACTGCGTTTCGAGGATGTGGACAACGTCTGGCTGCGCCGCGGTGACGCGGGACCGCTGTATGCCTTCGCCGGCCATACGGATGTCGTTCCTCCCGGCCCTCTCAATCAGTGGCGCTCGCCGCCGTTTACGCCCGCCTACCGGGATGGATACCTATATGGACGCGGCTCAGCGGATATGAAAGGCAGCATTGCGGCGATGGTCACCGCCCTGGAACGCTTTGTTAAAAATCATCCGGATCACAAAGGTTCCTTCGCTTTGCTAATTACCAGCGATGAGGAAGGCCCCTCCATCAACGGTACGGTAAAAGTGGTGGAAGTCCTGGAAGCCCGCAACGAAAAAATCCGCG
>JAKEGK010000274.1 GCA_022627515.1 Gammaproteobacteria bacterium | reverse complement strand
TGCTGCTGCGATGATGTTTTTCATCCAGCGCACCTTCAAATCCTTCTTCAACATTGTAAACTTCCGGAAAACCGGCTTTAACCAGTTCAGCACCCGCTTCCCGTGAGCGTTTACCGGACCGGCAAATCAATACCACTGGCGCGCAGCCATCGACGCCACAGGTTAAACCACCCAGCATGACCTGGCGCACCTGCTTGACGAAGTTGGGATTGATTACCCAGTCCGGCTCATCGATCCAAGGAATATGAATAGCGCCAACAGGGTGTCCGACAAACAAAAATTCCATCCCTGAGCGCACGTCAATTAACGTGGCGCTGGGAGTTTTCTGGATCAGGTCAAAGGCTTCTTTTGACGTCAATGACTTTACTTTACTTTCCGGCATACTCTTGATTCCCTTTTTTACGGCATCATTTTTCACGATATCATCATGCAGTTGACGTAGTTGGCGCAATTAAAGCAACGCCGCTCGGGATCCGATTAAACAACGGATCCCATGCTCTGTCCCTGGCACGAAATCCAGCGGCGCCAGTGCGCGGTAAATCCTGATTGGATAATTATCTAATATCGTTATAATTATATTCACGTATTGTAATTCAGTGGAAAAAATTAGCAATCAACCTTCTGTACACGATACACTGAATTGTAGCGCTCAACTTTCATTCAACCCGGATACAGTGACAGTGATTCGATCAACACTTCAACTTTGCTTTATGGTTTAAAAAGTAGCTTAAAAAATCGTTTAGAAATATGACAGACCTGATTCCAGTTATACCCATAAAACCACCCAAAGCCTTGTTACGTCCTATTGGCAAAGCCATCGCCGATTACAACATGATTAAAGCCGGGGACAAGGTGCTGGTTGCCGTGTCCGGTGGCAAGGATTCACTGACGATGCTGCATGTATTGCTGCACCTGAAGCGTAATGCGCCCATCAATTTTGACGTGGGGGCGGTTACGGTAGATCCGCAAATTGAAGGATATGATCCGTCGCATTTAAAAGAGTATATGAGGTCGCTGGGCGTGAAATTTTTTTACCAGTCACAACCCATTATGCAACGGGCGGTGGAACATATGGGCAAGGTGTCATATTGTTCTTTCTGTTCCCGGATGAAGCGCGGCATTATGTACGCCACGGCGCGCCGCGAAGGTTACAATGTTCTGGCATTGGGCCAGCATCTGGATGACCTGGCGGAAAGTTTTTTGATGTCCGCCTTCCATGGCGGGCAACTGCGCACCATGAAAGCGCATTACGTTATCGATGAAGGCGACTTGCGGGTGATCCGTCCGTTAATCTATGCCCGCGAACGTCAAACCGCCGCCTACGCCAGGGAATGCAGCCTGCCCATTGTGGCGGACAGTTGTCCATCCTGTTTTCAGATGCCGACCCAGCGTGTACACATGAAAGAACTGCTGGCCGCCGAAGAAAAGAAAAACCGCAACCTGTTTAAAAACCTGCTGACCACCATGCGCCCGCTGTTAAACCAGGAATATTATGTGCGCGCCTCTGATGTGGAAATGAAATAACGCAGTCTCCCCGGATACAGGCAATTCCGCTATACTGCAGCTGTCTCGCGGCATTACCTGTCTATCCATTTGAGCCGTTGCCCCTAACCACTGTTATTAAATCAATACTTTAATCATGCAGGCTGCGTTCGCCAAATTTGCCATTTATTTATTCGCATTGCTGCCATATCGAATAACATATGCGTTCGGTTCTGTGTTGGGATATCTGATATACCTCATTCCGAACACCTTGCACAAAGCGGCGAAAACCAATATCGAACTTTGCTTCCCGGAATTAGCCGCACAGCAACGCGCGCGTTTGTACAAACAAAGCTTTATCGAACTGGGGCGCGCCGCCGCGGAAACAGGGGCGCTACTGGTCTGGAATAAACAGCGCACCTTGAAGCTCGTAAAAAAAGTCACCGGAGAGGAATTGGTTCAACAGGCTTTCAGCAAGGGTGAAGGTGTAATTATCGCGGCGCCCCACCTTGGCGCCTGGGAAATGATCGGACTGTATTGCTCCAGCCGCAATCCCATGACCTCGCTATACCGACCATTGCGCATGGCGCAACTGAATCCATTTGTAAAAGCGGCGAGAGAAAGGATGGGCGCCGTGCTGGTTCCCACCAATGCCAGCGGCGTGCGCGCCCTGTACAAGGCGCTGGAGCAAAACCAGATGATTGGAATCCTGCCCGATCAGGATCCGGGTGATGAAGGTGGAGTGTTCGCCCCCTTTTTCGGGATACCCGCCAGCACCATGACATTGCTTCCGAGGCTGTCGCAAAAAACGGGGGCAAGCGTTATTTTCAGTTATGCGGAAAGGCTACCCCGCGGGCGGGGATTTCATGTGCATTTCCAGTCAATGCCTGCAACATCCCCGGCCCGTGGCCTGGAAGAAGCGGCCGCACAACTTAACAAGGGCGTGGAGAACTGTGTCCGGCAATCTCCGGAACAATATCAATGGTCCTACAAGCGCTTTAAGACCCGGCCGCAAGATGAAGCCGCATTCTATTAAATAGCCAAACCGCGCAATCATCGTTGCGCTTTACCCGCGGCAAACTTTTCGATGATATTATCAATGCGTTTTTTATTCGTTCCCAGATCAGAATGACCCACGCGTGATGCGCTGCGCAGATGAATAACAGCCTGTTGTTCATCCAGCCGGGCTTCAAAATCATCTACAAATCGTAACAGCGGCGTAGTATATGTTGCCCACAGGTATTTGCCATCGTCGATTTCAATCCTGCCGCCCGTCGACTTCACGGCATTGCGCACTAGCTCCCATGCCGTATCCGCCGTGATACCGGAAATCGTAACCGGCTCGGCATTTTTATTATCGTACGCTTCCGTGCAAACACAGTTCATTATCAATTTACAGGGCTGCAATTTTCCCTGCAGCAAACCGTGACCGCCGCCAAACCGGGAGACGACCGACAACGCAATCAGCGCCACAATGACGAATGCAGTCAATGACAAAGCGGTTATCATGGCGCCCTTAATCAATTTTTTCATGTTTGAAAAATAAATAGTTCCGTACGGATTCCGGCCCCATTTTCACTATTTATTATCCGGGATGGGCAGGTGTTTTTATCAGACATCCCGGTAATATAAAAGCATAAATTCTATTTATAAATATAAATCCAAAACTCATTGCTGCTTACCCTGTTTTATTGTGAGACCAGGTTCACATTTTCTCAAGCAAATAACATTTTGTTCGATACAGGTTACATATCGTTATTTTTTTATGAGGTAGTAGCATGGATTTTGAAAAACGCATGGGGATGGCCCCCATCCCGGCCAACTATCAAAAATTACTGACCGCGTCGCAGATGGTTGCGTTGCGCAGTATCGAAGGCTACGGCTGGTCGCTGCATTTCATACGCCGCGAAGGCCTGGCGGTACCCGTTCCGGTAATCAAAGGCGCGGACGGTGTTGCTATTGGCATGATTGATGAAGACGGCAATATCAAAATGAACCCGGATATTTCAATTCGTGACTAGCGCCTATCGCTTTTCGTCAGTCACACCACGACTTGGGAACTATGATGCGCTTTTCATATTTCCAGGTGGTTTTGTAAAAAGCCTCGATTGAATCCTTTACGATCTGGCCTCTGAACGCAGAGTCGATTTTCAGCCAGCGTTCCGCGACGTTGCCCCTCAATCCGGCTTCCTCCAGCGATTGCCTTAGCAAGTCATGCCGGATATCAAATAATTCGCGGGTAATATACATGTGCCGGTGCGCCATTTTCGGTGATTTGCCAAGGTATTCGACCGCACCCCCCATCTTCTCAGCCATATACGCGGTTTGCCGGTTCTCAATGGCTTCCTGGTGATGGCCTGCAAAAAAGTGCTTGAGCCAGGGATGCGCATATACCTTATCATAAAAAATCCTGTGGACTTTTTTTAAGGCGCCCAGTCCTCCGGCTTCGTCAAACAGAGATTGTTTTTTCATAACAGCCATAGTTGCCTCCACCGAATCGCCAAACCAATTGACTTGAACCTGTCTCAAAATTGAAATGTTAGCGGTTTCGGGAGGATGCTTTTCAAAACCGTCGGCGGCAGGGATTTATAACCTGAAGGTCACACGTGCCCTTCGGGTATGCCGCCGGCGAGCGTACATGCTCGTATTTACAGCGTGTTTTGAAATGCATCCTCCCGGACTCGACAACTTGGTTACTGCGACCGCTTTGGCTAAATTGCAATCTGGAGACAGGTTAATGTAATTTCCGCAGTTGCCGGCGCCGCAGCGGCAACAGGATACAAAATTATATTATTGATCTTAAATAATCTGGCGAGGTAAAAAGCGGGGTAATATAGAGCTGGATCAATATTGCCGGTTAATTCAGGCTATCTTCCTTGAAATACAATTCCACGAAAAACTCACCGGAATCCGTTTCGAATGGCAGAATGATCGTTGACGCGCTATTGTTGTGAATAATATCGTTTTCAGATTCCACGATGACTGACGGAAAGGTGAGTTCAAAATCATAACCTTCTTCCTGCAATTTGGCTTTCGCACCGCCCGCCATCATATTGGCAATTTCGCCCACCAGATCCCGCACCATTTCATCAATGGTATTGATTTCCATGCGCAACATGCGCCGGGCGATTTCCAGCGCAACCGGCTTGGTAAAACTGATCGCCAGCGAGCCGGATTTTTGTTTGCTGACCAGGCCGATAATGCCGGTGACGTCACCCGGTATTTTTTTACTGGTTTTCACCGAGGGCTTGCCCGTTTCCGGCTGCATGTCAGCCATGGTCACCAGCACATTGATAATCGATTCCTGGATCGAATTGATAAATTGATCTTGCATAGAAATTTCCTCAGTGTGAATTGGCGATCATCCATGATTTTGCTGAGGTACAAACAGAAATCGACCCAAACAAGAAACCATATGACCCAATTTAAACTGTTTTAAACCCGCGGCGTTGCAATCATCTATCCTGCAAGTTTCCTTTAAACGGCAACATGATGAAAAACAAGCCCGGCAACGGTGCTTGCAATCATCAATTTGGCGCTCTAAAACTCTTTCCTAAGAATTATTATCAGCACACGGGGCAAAAAACTTGAATTTATTCATGGGCGTTCTTTGCTGGTTTAACCCAGAATCGATATATAAGTGAAATGAATTACAAATCAGAACTCAAAATAAGCTTTCCTTTTGCCTTTTCCTGAAATTAAAACCGGCAACAGCAGTCCTGTTTTGCGAAGACAGGCAGGATGCGGCTAAAACACTGCTATCGCATCGCGATACTGTTTCCGTGTTTTTGTTTTATTTGCATGAGCATGGTCTGCGCCTCCGGCAATCCCTGGGCCGCGGCCAGCCCCAGCCAATAGGCGGCTTCCGCCACGTTACGCCCGGTACCGGCATGCTCCATCAACAGCCTGCCAATGTTATATTGCGCCAGGGCATAATCCTGTAATGCCGCTTTCTTGTACCAGTAAAGCGCCATTGCGGTATTGGCTTCGACACCCTTGGCATGCTCGTACATTCGCGCCAACGCGTTCTGTGCGCTTGCATCACCCTTTTGGGCAAATACGTCGTATTCCGACGCCGCAATGCTATATAAATAACGGGCGTATCCGGCGTCGCGGCTCACCAGCTGACCCGTCTCATAAAAGTAAGCCAGTCTTTCCATTGCTACATGATGGCCTTGTCTTGCCGCGATCTCATACCAGTAAAAAGCCTGCGGCAGATCACGCCCGGCGCCTTTAGCGTTGAAATAGCGTTCGGCAAGCTCGAATTGCGCCGGCGCCATGCCATCCCGCGCCGCCTGAAGATTCCATTTGAACGCCAGTTGCGCGTCCGGGGCATCACCCTTGCCTTCGCTATGCATGCGCGCCAGCATATGCCGCGCGCCGCTGTCGCCGCCGGCAGCCGCTGACTTGAAATGTTGTTCCGCGCGCTTGAAGTCCCCTTCCGCAAACGCCACTAAACCATCATCATAATCGTTGGCGGGTGCGTTCATCGAAACCAGGCAACAAACCGCCGCGATACCTATTTTTATTATCAAGGGGTGAAACATCGACATGAACCAAATACTCCTTCCTGATTAATCCTGGCGCAGCGATTGAGCTTCTGTTTGAAAAATTGTTTAGGAATTGAACGGCCAACAGCAGGGTTCCTTAATAAGTTGTGGGACTGATCACGAAGAAAATGCGAATAAAGTCACAATTTTTTTTCGATTGTGCCGATATATGTAAAACGGCTTTAAATATAATTAAAAAATGCCGATTATTTCCAGAATAATCAGTAAGTTAAAAGTTTTTAGAAATATTATTGGAATATATTGAAATCGTCGACTAAGATAATGATCAGTAATCATTGGATAAGATAAGAGCCTATGAAACTACAGCAACTAAGATATATATGTGAAGTGGCCCGCCGCGGCCTGAATGTATCCAGCGCAGCGGAACGCCTGCATACCGCACAATCGGGTATCAGCACCCAGATTCGTTTACTGGAAGAAGAACTCAATGTGCAGATATTTGAGCGCCACGGCAAACGGCTGGTGAGTATTACTCCGTCCGGCAGAACCATTATAGAAATGGCTGAACGCATCCTGTGTGAGGCGGAGAACATTCAGCAAATCAGCGAGCAACTGAATGACCAGAGCAAAGGCACGTTGTCCATCGCCACCATTCATGCTTACGCCAATTACAGTCTGCCGCCGCTGATCAAGAAATTCTCCAGCCAATATCCCGGCATTCAATTGCGGATCCACCAGGGTGATCCGGAACAACTTGTGGATATGGTGCTGTCACGCACTGCGGATCTTGCCATTACCACGGCGCCGGAAAATGTCCCGGATGAACTGATTATGTTGCCCTATCGCACCTGGAAACTGGCCGCCATTACCCTCCCGGATCACCCGTTGCAGAACGTCAAGCCTCTGACCCTGGAAGCATTGGCAGCCTATCCACTGGTGACGTATGACTATGCGTTTGCCAGCCGTTCCTCGATCAACACGGCGTTTGATGAAAAAGGATTAATGACCAATATTGCGTTGACTGCTCATGATTCGGATATCATCAAGACCTATGTCAAGCTCGGCCTGGGTGTTGGACTGGTGGCAAGAAGTTCCATTGACGAGGATAAAGACTCGGATTTGCGTGTTATAGACGCCAGCCATCTATTTCAGTCTGGCACGACTTACATTTGCCTGCACCGCGGCAAACATTTGCGGGAATACGTGTACACCCTGATCAATTACCTGGCGCCGGACATTACCCGCGATGTCATAGAAAAAGCCGTGCACGGCGAAGAAGAAGAGGATATTGAATAAACGTATTGGCTCTGAAAACCACTGTAGCGTGGCGCATTAATAGTAAGGGACGCTTTAAACCGGAATGATACGCGTCGCGGCGCGCGCATGACATCGCTGCGCAAATCCTGCGTTATATCTCCCGCCATTCCTTCCGCTCACAACAATTCCGTACCGGCAACGGAGACAACAGGGTCAGCAATTTCCCGGGCTGCACGGCGGCGGCTACTTGCGCCAGAACTCCGTCGAGAACAACACCAGCAGGGTAAAGATCTCCAGCCGTCCCAGCACCATGGCAAAACACAAAATCCACTTGGCGATTGCATTAATGCCGCCATAGTGGGCGCCTACATCACCCAGTCCCGGGCCCAGGTTATTTATGCAGGCGGCAACGGCGGAAAACGATGTAACTTGATCCAGTCCAGTCGCCATCACCATTAACATCAGTATGACAAAGGAAGCGACGTACAGGGAGAAGAATCCCCATACGGCGTTGAGCACGCTTTCCGGAATCGGTTTGTTACCGATCTTTACCGGTATCAGCGCATTGGGGTGAATCAGGCGTTTGATTTCCCTAATCCCCTGCCGGAACAATAACAGGAACCGGATCACCTTCAATCCGCCGGCGGTGGAAAGGGCGCAACCGCCAATAAAGCTGCTGAACAACAGCAAAACGGGCAGAAAGCCCGGCCAGGCGTAGTATTCCGCTGTGGTATAACCCGTGGTAGTGCCAATGGAAATGGCCTGGAATATCCCGTGGTGCAGAGCGCTGCCCACACTTTCAAATGTGCCGGCAACATAGAGATAAAGTGTTGTAAGCGTGGCGGTAAGCGACAGCACAATAAAATAGGTCCGCACCTCCGGGTCTTGCAAATAAGGCCGTATCGTTAACGCGCGCCAGGATAAAAAATGCAGGGAAAAATTGATGCCGGCGAGAAACATGAAAAGAATCGCAACCATTTCAATCAGGGCGCTGTTGAAATATCCGATACTGGCATCGTGCGTTGAAAACCCGCCGATCGCGACTGTGGAAAAGCTGTGCGCAATGGCATCAAATCCGTCCATTCCCGCCAGCCAGTAACCGGCCGCGCAGGCAATGGTCAGTCCCAGATAGATATACCACAATGCCTTGGCGGTTTCGGTAATACGGGGAGTAAGCTTGGTATCTTTCATCGGGCCGGGAGTTTCCGCGCGATAGAGCTGCATACCGCCGATCCCCAGCATGGGAAGTATCGCCACCGCCAATACGACGATGCCCATCCCGCCCATCCACTGCAATTGCTGGCGGTAAAACAGAATTGAATGCGGCAAGGTGTCGATTCCGGTTAATATAGTCGCGCCCGTGGTGGTCAGGGCGGACATCGATTCAAATACTGAATCAGTGAATGACAGCATCGGCGTTTCGGAAAAATACAGGGGTAACGATCCGATCATCCCCAATACCAGCCAGAACAGCACGACCACCAGGAAACCGTCACGAATCCGCAGATCCTTGCGGAATGTCCGCACCGGCAACCACAGCAGAAAGCCCGCAACCAGGTTGACGCCAAATGCCAGAATGAAGGGAAGAATCACGCCATCACCATATATCATCCCGACAATGACCGGCGGCAGCATGGCCACGCTGAAAATCATCAATAATAAACCAATGATGCGAAGGATAGCCGCCAGTTGCATGATTGCAGCGCGATCCTTTAAATGAAGGTAATCCCAACCTGGAACAAACGTTCCACCTCAGGAATACGTTTTTTATCTACAACAAACAAAATAACGTGGTCCTCCGATTCGATTACGGTATCGTGATGCGCGATGATGACTTCCTTGTCGCGCACGATGGCCCCGATGGTCGTCCCCGGCGGCAAGACAATATTTTCGATCGCCCGCCCCACTACCTTGGAAGAATTCACATCGCCGTGCGCGACCGCCTCGATTGCTTCAGCGGCGCCCCGCCGCAGGGAGTGCACCGCCGTGACATCTCCCCTGCGCACATGAGCCAACAGTGATCCGATGGTCGCCTGCTGAGGTGAAATGGCGATATCGATAATGCCGCTTTGCACCAGTCCGACATACGCCGCGCGATTAATAAGCGCCATCACCTTGCGCGCGCCCAGGCGCTTGGCCAGCATGGCGGACAGGATATTGGCTTCGTCGTCATTGGTTACCGCGCAGAACACATCCGTGTGTTCGATATTTTCTTCCACCAGCAACTCTTCGTCCGCGGCATCGCCAAACAACACAATCGTTCTGTCCAGCCGTTCGGAAATGGCTTTGGAACGTTCCGGGTTATGATCGATCAGTTTCACCTGATAGTTGTGCTCCAGGGCTTTTGCCAGGCGCGTTCCAATATTTCCGCCGCCCGCGATAATCACGCGCTTGACAGGCCGGTCCAGCCGCCGCAATTCTTTCATGACCACCCGGATGTGGCGCTTGGCGGCAATGAAAAATACTTCATCATCGGCTTCGATAATGGTATTGCCTTCCGGGATGATCGGCTGGCCACGCCGGAAAATCGCAGCCACCCGCGTATCAATTCCCGGCATATGGTCGCGCAAGGTTTTCAGCTCGTGCCCAACCAGCGGTCCGCCGTAGTAAGCGCGCACTGCCACCAGCTGCACGCGCCCTTCGGCAAAATCCAGTACCTGCAGAGCCCCGGGATACTCAATCAGGCGCTGCACATAATCAGTCACTAATTGTTCCGGACTGATGAGAACATCGATGGGCAACGATTCCTGGGTAAATAGTTGGGGATGGGACAGGTATTCCACGCTGCGCACGCGGGCAATTTTTGTTGGTGTATGAAAGAGGGTGTAGGCAACCTGGCAGGCAACCATGTTGATTTCGTCCTGGTTGGTGACCGCGATAATCATATCGGCGTCTTCACCTCCGGCGCGGCCCAGAACTTCGGGATGCGCCGCCTGCCCCTGCACAGTGCGTATGTCGAGGCGGTCCTGCAGCTCCTGCAGTTTTTTGCCGTCGGTATCAACGATGGTAATATCATTGGCTTCCTTGGCCAGCACTTCGGCGACAGATGACCCTACTTGCCCGGCGCCAAGCACAATAATTTTCATAGTGGTCTGCGAAAACCGACAATTACCGGGAAGTTAACCGCAAAGAGAATTAAAAAATATGCGCGGTGTCTGGATTGAATAGGCATGTTTGTTCTATTCGTTGGTTTTTCATTTTTAGCAAATCAACATGAGCGCTCACTATACACCATTCGTTACGCATTACAACCGGGCGCAACGCTCACTTGGTTTCTATTCCCAGGGCGCGCAATTTCCGGTACAAATGTGTGCGCTCAATTCCAGCAAGTTGCGCGACTTTGCCGACACTTCCATGAGCCTGCTTAAGATGATACTCCAGATAGGCTTTTTCAAACTGCTCCCGCGCTTGCCGCAGTGGCAGATCAAATTGCGGCATGACAATTGTTTCACCCGGCTCACCCGCTAACGCCACATTGATTTCTTCCAGTATTGCGTCCACATCCCTCACATCCACGCTGACATCGCCATCCGCCATCAGCAGCCGGCGCACAATATTTTCCAGCTCGAGCACGTTGCCCGGCCAGTGATAGTGGCGCAAGCGGTTTTGCGCGGCCACGGTAAAATTGCGATAGGGCAAACGTTCCTTGTCCGAGAATACATGGACGTAGTATTGCAACAATTCCGGCACATCTTCACTATGTTCCCTTAACGCCGGGACGCGCAGGGGATAGGCATTGATGCAATGAAACAAATCTTCGCGAAAACGGCCGCCACGGACTTCCTGCAGCAGGTCATAACGGGTTGCCACGATGATGCGCACATCTATCGCGATGGGACGGTCGCCGTCGATCCGGTAAACGGTTGACGATGTCAGGACGCCGTACAAGGAGGCCTGCATCTCCTCATCAAGCTCGGCAACGTCGTCAATAAACAGCGTGCCTCCGCTCGCCTGCTCCAGGCAACCCCTGGTGGAACCCGTATTGCTCTCAACGCCCAGCAACAATTCTATACCGCTTTTATGCCGGCGGCTGGACAAATTGGTGGTCCGCAGTTCCACATACGGCGCCGTTTGCCGCCCGCCCGCCGCATGGATATAGCGGGCGCAATGTGTTTTGCCGACCCCAGGTTCGCCTATCAACAATACCGTCACATCATGCCTGGCGCAGCGATCAAGCTGTTCGATGAGCTTTTTCACCACCTGGCTTTTGCCGATCATTTCCACCGGCTGCAAGATATCGTGATGAATAACATTTTGACTCGCCGCGGATTCGCCGCTCTCAAGCGCGCGCTCAACGGTCATCAGCAGCTTGGCCAGGGACAGCGGCTTCTCGATAAAATCAAATGCGCCCAGTCGCGTGGACTCTACAGCCGCTTCCACGGTGCCATGCCCGGACATCATGATGACCGGACAGCGCAAGTGATTAACTTCCAGGAATTCCTTTAATAACGATATTCCATCAATATCGGGCATCCAGATATCCAGCAATACCAGGTTCGGTGTCCGTGTTGCGATGGCATCGCGCGCCGACGCGCCATCCTTCGCCACGGTAACCGCGTAACCTTCATCTTCCAGTATCTCACTGACCAGCCGCCTGATATCAGGCTCGTCATCTATAACGAGTATATGTGGTTTCAAATGTTTTACTCTCAATCATTCACTGGTTAAACCTGATGCTGCAAACTATTACACATAGATACAGCCACAGAAGCGTTGCACACGGCTCGACTAGAGGCCGCCGGACATGCCGGGATCGAATCTAAAACGGGTCGCGAACCGAACCGCCTGCTGCGCTTCTCATTTAATATACTAGAACCAAGATCAAAAATGTTTTGTTCGTGTACTTGCACCGGCGAGTTTCAGCGTCAATCGCTTTACTCTTAAATAGCTATTATGACGGAGCAATTGCCGGATTTATCTCGAATCTCATGCAAAAACAAGATTAGTCATGCTTGCGCGATAATGCCACCCTGACTGTCGCCGCTCTCCTGGGTGGAAACCGGCAGCCGCACGACAATACAGGCGCCGCCTTCACGGCGGTTTTCAGCAAACACGGTGCCGGAATGCTCTTCAACGATCCGTTTCACCACGGCCAGCCCCAGGCCACCACCTTTGATTTTGGTGGTGGTATAGGGCTCGAACATCTTATCCATCATACTTTCCGGTATCCCGGGGCCGTTATCCAGAATTCTCAGCTCCAGTATATCCTGCCCGGCATTGCTGATGCGTTCCACATTAATTGATATCAGCGCATCCTTTTTGTCGCGGGTTGACTCAATGGCGTTCTTCAACAGGTTATGAAGCAGCTGGCGTATCCGGCCCGCATCCGCCTCCACGTCCGGCACATCGGCATTGATATTTACCGTAAACTTCACGTCCGATTCATCGTCGCGATAGAGGTCGAGTACTTCATTGATGAGCGCCTCGATATCCAATGGCTGCAGTTGCAGCTTGGGCACCCGCGCATACTCCGAAAAAGCCTTTACCATTTCCTTCAGGGATTCAACCTGCTGAACAATCGTATGCGTCGAACGATCCAGCACTTCAGCGTCCTCCGGCTTCATACTCGACAAATACTTGCGCCGCAGCCGTTCCGCCGACAATTGAATCGGCGTCAGCGGATTTCTGATTTCATGCGCCAGGCGCCGCGCCACTTCACCCCAGGCAGCCTCGCGCTGCGCCTGCACCAGATTGGTCACGTCATCGAACACCACGACATAGCCGGCGCGGTTCTCTTCATCGGACGACAGCAACGCCCCGCGGCACATTAGAATTTTATGTCCCCGCTTGCGCGCAACTGTCACCTCTTCATGCCATTCACGTTGTTCGGCAGTCAGATTACGCGCCAACACGTCGACAAAATCTTTCAAATGCTTGCTGTAACTTTTAATAATATTTAACGGCCTGCCCACAACATGGTCTATGTCAATTCCAAGGATCTGGCTCGCCGCGCTGTTTGCAACACGAACCTGTAAATCGCTGTCCAGCGTGATAACGCCGGAAGAGAGCCGCCCGAGCACCGCGCGCAGATAGGCGCGTTCGCGTTCCACCTGCTCTTTACTGCGTTGCGCTTCATCACGCGCCATTGATATTTTGCTGGTCATATCAGTAAAGGACTGCACCAGTGAACCCAGCTCATCGTTGCTGGTGACCGGAAGTTTTTTATCATAATTTCCGGCCGCCACGGCGCGCGTTCCCACCGCCAGCACCCTGACCGGAGCAACCAGCCGTTGCGCGGAAAAAAATGCCGCCCAGATCGCCGTGAGCAAGCTGACCAGCAGAACCAGTGACAAGGTAAGGGTGAAGCTGTTTTTCAACGGCTCGCGTAAATAAATGAGTTCCTTATGCTGTCCATAGGCGGACTGGACACTGTCGGCGAGCAAACTCATCCGATCCGCGATCGGATACAGCGCGTAGAGCACACGCTGTCTGGCGGGCGCCTCAATTGAGTCCACCGCAACCGCGACGCGGATTTGCAGCCCGAGTTCACCCATTGGCGCCAGGCCGGCGTAGTTCCCACTGGTCTTGACCTGGGAAAGAATGACTTCATCAGGTTTGCTGGGAATGATCCCGGTGGTATCGGCGCTGCTGGAGGCAATAACATGGCCGCTGTCGGTCAACAGAGTGAGTTCGTAAGCGTTGCTTTCACTGCGCAGGTCATTCAACGTCAGCAGCACGGTGGTGTCCGCCTTGTCCGCCAGGCTGTCCGCCATCACGCGCGTTTGCTTTAACTCTTCCCGGATGCGCAAATCCAGGGAGGAACGGCTCAGCTCCAGCGCATCCTCCATGGCGGCTTCGACACGCACATCGAACCAGCTGTCGATGCCGCGCTGCAGAAATCCGAGTGAGAAATAATAAACAACGGAGACCGGCGCAACAGCGAGGATCACGAAAATGATCACCAGCCTGGCGGTAAGGCGGGATCCCACCACGTTACGGCGGTAGTTGCGCAGCAGCCGGATAAAATTCACGCCGATAAGTCCTACCAGCACGATAAGACCCAGCGCGTTGATAACAACCAGCACCAGGTGCAAGCGGCCGAATTGCACGGAGCTTTGTGTTGCGGTGCTCAATAACGTCAGTGACAGCACAAGAAACAACCCCATGACCAGCACGGGGAAAAAGCTGTCGGAAATACGTTTAAGCAGTAATGTCACTTCTGACATTGATATTACACACTCTGTCAAAGTACCGGTTACAAATTCAACTCAATCCATTCGCTACCCAGCCACCAGCTCCTGGAAGTCCAGGCATCGATTTTCAGTGGCAGTGGCAGATTGTCAAAACTCAGACTGGTGCGGATACGCGCGTAATACTTTTCAGTTTCCTTGTCCTGCAGCAGTTGCTCGTCGATAACCGGCAAATTGGCAACACTGCCGATTTTCTGTAATGCCGCGCTAAGGGAAAAATAGGTGTACTGTGCTCCACTATTCAGGTTGCGCACCAGGTACTGTTCACTCAGCGCGTGGTATTGCAAATGATAGCGTTGTTCCAATGACGCAATTTCGTTGTCCCACCAGTAACGCCGCGGTTCAAGTATCTCAATGACAAGTTCGAGCACCAGCGGCACGCCATTGTTGATGGCTTCCAGCACATCGTTACTGAAATCGAAAGCCAGGTTGGCATTAAGGTGATAAACCTTGTCACTCAACACAAGTTCGGCATGATTGATGACAAAGCCATCGGCAATCGCTGCGCCCGCCGGCGCCATAAAAATAAGCATTGCCAGTATGCAACGCCGCAATTTGCCCCGCGCCTTCGCGCGCAATCCGTTACTCGCCACCGGGCAACCATTTATTTCTTTTTTATACATGCGTAATAAAAGCCGTCCATATCATCTTGCCCGGGCAAAATCTGGCGGCCCGGTTGCAGTGGCATTCCCCAAGCTCCTGTCAGTTCAACGTTCATGGCATCCGGATGCGACAACAAAAAGTCCCGTATTTGTTGTTCATTTTCCCGGGGCAGGATCGAACACGTTGCATATAAAATCATACCTCCTGATTTTAATAAGGGCCATACTGCGTTCAGGATACGCCGTTGCGTTTCAACGGTGTGTTGAATATCCGGCGGCTTGCGCAATCGTTTGATATCAGGATGCCGCCGGATTACTCCCGTGGCGGAGCACGGCGCGTCCAGCAATATGCGGTCAAACGCTTGACCATCCCACCAGGTTTGCGGTGATTGTCCGTCACCAACACGGATGCTTGCCTTTACGCCAAGACGCTGCAGATTTTCAGATACTTTCTTCAGACGTTCCGCATCAACATCCACCGCCACCAGTAGCTGCAGATCCGGCTGGATTTCAAGGATGTGCGCGGTTTTTCCTCCAGGCGCCGCACATACATCCAGCACTCTTTGCTGAGGCGCGAGCTGTAGCAATGTTGCCGCCAGTTGCGCCGCGCCGTCCTGAACCGACACCAGGCCTTCTGTAAATCCCGGCAGTTGTGTGACAGGCGCCGGCTTTTCCAAAATTACACCGTTGTCATTATAAGCTGCCGCTGCCGCGCTGATGCCTGCCGCCGCAAGCTGTTGCAAATAATCGCTACGCTGCACCCGCAGGCGATTGACGCGCAGCATCATAGGCGGTTTCGCGTTGTTCGCCTGCAGGACGGATTGCCAGTGTTGCGGCCATGCGTTCCTGATTGCATCCAGCAGCCATTGCGGATGACTGAATTCAGCGACCGGATTGTCCTGCAACTGCACGCGCAATTGTTCCGCGCGGCGTTGATAATTCCTCAGCACCGCGTTAACCAGGTTTTTTGCCCAGCTTTTATTTAACGCAACACACCCGGCAACGGTTTCCGCGACCGCGGCATGATCCGGCACGCGCATGTATTGCAACTGGTACAGGCCGGTCATTATCAAGTGATTGATGTCCGCATCCTTCGACTTGAGTGGTTTATCCAGCAGTAACGCCAGCATGGCATCCAGCCGCCACCACCAGCGGCTGACTCCGTAACATATCTCCTGCACGAAACTCTGATCCTGAACATCCGCTATCACCGCCAGGCGATTAGCCAATGCATCAGTCAGCGAAACACCATGCATGTGGACATCAACGAGAATCCTGGCAGCCAGCGCGCGGGTGTTCATCAGGAGCTAAACACTTTACCTTGCAGGCTGTGCGCGTTGACAAATTCGGAAACAGCCAGTGGTTTGCCGCCCGGCAACTGCAATTGCGTGATACGCAAAACACCATGACCGGTTGCAACATCGATACCTGCCCTGGATTCGCTGATGACCGTGCCCGGCGCAAGCCCGCTGGTTCCCTGTAGTGGCTGCGCATTCCAGATGCGCAGTGTATTGCCGTCAACCATGGTCTGCGCCACCGGCCAGGGATTGAAGGCGCGGATCAGGCGCTGTATCTGCACGGCGCTTTGCCGCCAATCAATTTGCGCTTCGGACTTTTGCAACTTCGCGGCGTAAGTCGCTTGTGCGTTATCCTGCTTTTCCGCCTGCAATTGGTTTTCCGCGAGTAACGGCAAACAGTCGACCAGTGCGCGGGCGCCGATATCCGCCAAACGGTCATGCAAGGATTGCGCGGTATCCTCTCCGCTGATAGGAGTTGTCCGGATTAACAACATGTCACCGGTATCCAGCCCCTGATCCATTTGCATAATCGTGACGCCGGTCTGCGAATCGCCCGCCAGAATCGCCCGCTGGATCGGCGCCGCGCCGCGCCAGCGCGGCAGTACGGAAGCATGAACGTTAATGCAGCCCAGGCGTGGCGCTTGCAGCACAGCCGCCGGGAGGAGCAAACCGTATGCTACCACTACCATGAGATCCGCATTGAATGCTCGGAGTTGTTGCTGGACTTCCGTATTTTTCAATGATTCCGGTTGCATTACCGGCAAATCATGCATAAGCGCCAGTTGCTTTACCGGACTGGGTGTCAGTTTTCGTCCACGCCCGGCAGGCCGGTCCGGCTGTGTGTAAACGGCGCAAAAGTTATGTTTCGTCTGAAGCAGGGCTTTGAGACTGGCCGCCGCAAATTCCGGCGTGCCCGCAAATATAATATCCAGCGCCTTCGCCATGTCTCATAAACCTTTTTATTCGTGTTTGCCAAATAAGGTACCGTAACGGATTTGAGGATCCAGCCGGCGATTGCCGATCGCTGGTTTACCGAACGGAATATATTAATGATGTGGCTACGGTAAAGTAAGCGCGCGCTGACTACAAGGTTTTTTGCCGCAGCTTGTCCAGCCGCTTGCGGATGCGTTGACGTTTTAATTCCGAAAGATAGTCGACAAATAACTTGCCTTCCAGGTGATCAATCTCATGCTGGATACATACCGCGAGCAGTCCATCCGCTTCCATTTCAAATGACCGGCCTTCACGGTCAAGCGCGTGGACCTTGATATGTTCCGCCCGGGATACTTTTTCGTAAATACCGGGCACTGAAAGGCACCCTTCCTCCATCTCTTCTTCTCCGTCAGAAGTGATGATTTCCGGGTTGATAAAGCAGAGTGGATTGGACTTGTCTTCGGAAATATCGATAACAATGATACGTTTTTGAATATCGGCCTGTGTGGCCGCCAGCCCGATACCCGGCGCCTGGTACATTGTCTCAAGCATGTTGTCGACCAGCTGCTTGATCTCGTTGTCCACATTCTCTACAGGCAATGCTTTTTTACGCAGCCTGGGATCTGGATAATGAAGGATGTTTAAAATCGCCATGTGAAGCCTGTCATATTTTTAAGGAAAAAAACCTGAAAAAATTCCGTTTATTAATCAGGATTATACTAGATTACTTAGGTGGCCACGAACAGATATTGTTCCCTGCAGCGGACAGATGTGGATTACAACCGGACACTTGATCGTACCGCATAACGCCTAGGGATCGATTAAGATCCGATCGGGGGCCAAAGATTGCCATTTCAATATAACTCCAGCCGGTTTGACACTTTCAGGGCTTAAGTTACTCATTATTGGACCGCTAATCTCTCTACTTAGGAAAATGTGCAGGGATGGAAAACGTGCAGGGACGCAACTCGATCGTCCCGCCGGCCGGTACTCTGGATAATCTGGGTGAACAATGGCCACTATGTCCTTCATTAATAATTGGTATGGCTGGTGCAGGTACAGGGTTTCGACTACACTGCAAAAATTAACTAACTACTGGATGGTCTGAAGAAGCGCTATGTGGAGCAAAAAACTTCTCTTAGGTTTAACCGTATGGATATTGATGGGAACCGCCGTCGCCGATGAAATTGCGTTGCGGCCGGATCACCCTGATCGCTACGTCGTAGTGAAAGGCGATACCCTCTGGGATATCTCGGCGCGATTTCTTGAATCACCCTGGCGCTGGCCTGAGGTATGGAGTTTTAACCCTCAAATCGAGAATCCGCACCTGATCTATCCGGGTGATGTAGTTTCCCTGGTGTATGATGAGCAGGGACGGCCCATGTTAAAAGTGGACCGCGGTCAACCAACGGTAAGAATTTCACCCAAAGTGCGCGCCACGCGCGTCGACACCCCAATCTCCACAATTCCATTGAATGCAATTGCACAGTTTCTCGGCCATCCGCAGGTGCTTTCCGAACGGGAAATTAACAGCGCGGCATACCTCGTTGCCAGTCAGGAAGGCCGCCTTATTGCCGGCAGGGGCGATACGGTTTTCGCCCGCGGCCTGGTTGCTGGAGCCGATACAGAATACAGCGTGATTCGAATCGGTGATCCCTATCGCAATCAGGACGCCAAACCCGGAGATATTCTGGGCTATGAAGCCATCCATGTTGCGGACGCGAAAATCGAGGCATTCGGCGACCCGTCGACGCTGATAATCACTAACTCATCCCGCGAAGTGCTTGTTGGCGACCGGCTGTTGCCAAAGCGTGATTACGGATTTGATCAGACTTTTATTCCCCATCCGCCGGAAAATCCCGTGGAAGGACAAATCATCGATGTGATGGATGGCGTGTCCCGTATCGGCCAATATCAAACCGTGGTTATCAACAAGGGTGAAAGTGACGGGATAGAAACCGGACATGTTCTGGCCGTGTTTCAGTCAGGCGCCAAGGTGCTGGACCCGCGCGTCAAGAAGACCGAAATTATAACATTACCTGACGTTCGCGCCGGTATTGTGATGGTCATCCGCTCTTTTGACTTAGTGAGTTTTGCCATGGTGATGGAGTCGAACAAAGACATGCGGGTTTATGACTTTGTGCGCAATCCTTAACTATTCAACATAGTGATTCGGCATAGTTATCCGCACTGATTATTATCCAGATTATCCGCGCCATTTTTTATACTAAAAAAGTTTATTCTAAAAACGCATTGCCTCCTTTGAGGCATTGCGTTTTTTTATAGCAAGTGGAATTTAAACCGCTGCTTCTTTCACTTGCGCTACGCTGTGACCGATTCACTATTCCCTTGAAAACGCCCACCCGGTATCATTGGAATTGGGCACTCCTGACTCTTTTTGTTAAGCGTTCGCCAAATCAAATGAGACGTACAACGCGTTTGTACAAGACCGTACCTGTACAAAAAGTAGTAAGCAAAATAATTGTAACCATAACATCAGGCAACAAAAGGAATTCGTGTTTAATCAATCGGCCCTACCCATTGTCTCCCATCAGGACATAACGCCGGACCAGTTAAGAAAATGGCTGGTACTGCACCATGCCGATGGCTTCGGGCCGGCCAAACTTGCCCTGCTGGCAGAACACAATGTGCATCCACTGGAGCTGCTGGACAGCAATCAAAAAATCCTGTTCGCGCAAATCAAACTGCCAGACAACATTCAGCACGCCCTGGCTGCACCGGACTGGCCGTCTATAGAAAAAGATTTATCCTGGGCGGAACAATCAAACCGCCATATCATTCCAGTGGTCTCAAGCTGGTATCCGGAGTTATTACGTGAAATACCGGACCCACCCATTCTTTTGTATGCTCAGGGTGATCCGGAACTCCTGCAATATCCGCAACTGGCGATGGTCGGCAGCCGCAATCCCAGCCATTACGGCCAGGAAACAGCATTTGAGTTCGCGCGGCATTTATCGCTGGCGGGGCTCATTATTACCAGCGGCATGGCAACCGGAATAGATGCTCATAGCCATCAAGGCGCCCTGGCCGGAAGCGGATTAACGATTGCCGTAGCCGGTACGGGCCTGGACAGCGTTTATCCTGCAAAGAACAAAGCGTTGGCGGAACAGATAGCCGCCCAGGGCTTGTTGTTATCGGAATATGCCATTGGCGCCAAACCTCTCGCCCACAATTTTCCCCGCCGTAACCGGATTATCAGTGGATTAAGCGTTGGCACATTGGTAGTGGAAGCGGCCATGCAAAGCGGATCATTAATCACGGCCCGGCAAGCCATGGAACAGGGGCGTGAAGTGTTTGCGATTCCCGGTTCGATTCACAATCCATTAGCGCGTGGGTGCCATCACCTGATCCGTCAGGGAGCCAAACTGGTGGAAACCGGTGATGACGTGCTTCAGGAACTCGCGCCTCTTATAGCCAAGATGCGCCGAGGTCAGCGCAGCACCACACTTGCGAATCCACACCAGGATAATGGATCACCTTCGTCCCGCATCAGGAAAACGGGTGCACAGCAAAATAAACTATTGGAATCCATGGATTTTGAGCCGGTTTCCATCGATATTCTGGTCCAAAGATCACGATTGACGCCGGAGACTATTTCCTCCATGCTGGTGGAACTGGAGTTAAACGGGCTCATCAGATCCTCGGGTGGACTCTACTCACGCTTGTGATCGAAAGTCATGATCAAAAGTTATGATCAAAAGGAAGTATCAATGAAACAAAGCGTATTTGACGTACTGATGTACCTGTTTGAGAACTACATCGACGACGACAACGCAAGACGCACAGATCCTGAAGAATTAAAAGCGCTTCTGCGTGATGCCGGCTTTGGCAAAAACCACATCGCCAAGGCGTTTGATTGGCTCGAAGGCCTGGTGCGCTTGCAGGAAGAAACCGTATCCAACGCCGCCTTTGGCAATACTATCCGTGTTTATCACAGCACCGAATCCAAAAAACTCAACGTTGATTGCCAGGGCTTTCTGCATTTTCTGGAGCAAATGGGCGTTATAGACGCTACCGGCCGGGAACATATCATCGACCGGGCGATGGCATTGGAATCAGAGGAAATCGAGCTAACTCAGCTGAAGTGGGTGGTATTAATGGTGTTGTTTAATCAGCCGGATTCCGATGAGGCCTACGTCTGGATGGAAAACATGGTGCTGGAAAACCTTTCCAAAAATTTTCACTAACCTATTAAGATTTATAAAAATATTGTTCTATTTCAGCACTGATTTGCCGGCGTGGTTTTCGAGTTCCAGCCGCTTGCCTTTCCCCTCAGCGTTTTCCGCTTTTATCCCATACCGGAAACCGTTATTATTCGCCGTTCAGCTGTACAGCCGGTCTTTTTAATGGCGCGAACATCAGCTACAGATTGTGATTGGTCAACTGTAAAAAAATAAAACCATGGACCACCCAATCAGGCGTCAATAACATAATAACAACCGGCGAATCATAAGATTTCAGAATTCAAAGCAACATTAGGAGACTGTTCTCATGTCTGTAAAACATCCAATTATTGCGGTTACCGGATCATCCGGGGCTGGCACAACCACGGTAAAAAATGCATTTGAACATATTTTCCGCCGCGAACAACTGCTGCCCGCAATCATCGAGGGTGACAGCTATCACGCCTATGACCGCCAGGAAATGAAAGTCGCTATCAATAAATATGCGGAAGACGGCAAAACCATCAGCCATTTCGGGCCGGAAGCCAATCTCTTTAACAAACTGCAGGAGACATTCACCCAATATGCAAAAACAGGAAAGTGCAAACGCCGTTATTATCTGCACAGCGAGGAAGAAGCCGAACCCTACAAATACCTGAATCTGGGACCCGGCCAATTCACGCCATGGGAAGACATTCCGGAAAATACCGACCTGCTGTTTTACGAAGGCCTGCATGGGGGTGTAAAAACCGAAAGCGCGAACGTAGCGGAACTGGTGGATTTGCTGATCGGCGTGGTGCCTATCGTGAACCTGGAGTGGATCCAGAAAATTCACCGGGACAACGCGCAGCGGGGCTATTCAGCGGAAGCCATAGTGGACACGATTCTGCGCCGCATGCATGACTACGTTCATTATATCACGCCGCAGTTTTCGCGCACCCACGTTAACT
>JAKEGK010000273.1 GCA_022627515.1 Gammaproteobacteria bacterium | reverse complement strand
GGTGAAAAGCAGCGCGTTGCGATTGCTAGGACGATTTTGAAAAATCCGAAAATTCTGATTTTTGATGAAGCCACCTCCGCGCTGGATACCAAGAGCGAACGCGCCATTCTTCAAGATCTTAAGGCGACGGCAAAAAACCACACGACCTTGGTCATTGCGCACCGCTTATCTACCATTGTTGATGCGGATGAAATTATGGTTATGGACCGCGGACGGATCGTCGAGCAGGGAACGCATGCGCGCCTGTTGGAAAGCAAGGGTGTTTACGCGCAGATGTGGATCCTGCAGCAGAAAGAGCAGCAAAAAAGTCTGGAGAAAGTAAGCTAGTAACCAGCGCCGTTGTTAAATTTCGCTTTTTTGATTCCTGTCCAGCGCGAATTTCCCTGATGTTCTTGCGCCGCGTGCTTGTCGGCCTCCTGCTGCGCTTCCTCCTGCGTGGCATAACATTGCCCGTACCAGCCTTCCAGGCTATGCAGACTGTGCGTGCAAATCGCCTGGTACGGTTTTTCCGGTGAACACAACGATGATTCGGGATGGTTGCCCAACGCGAATGCGAAAGAAGAAACCATAACGAAGAAAAAAAACAGCAGGTAACGCATAATAAATAGATAGATGATTGTGGTGTGTGATATCCGGCTAGATATGCAGCCGGCGCAGTTCCGGATCTTGAGCGGCTTTTTCCCAGCTGTCCTTGAAATTCGCCAGCAATAACCGGCATCGGCCCCGGTCATTGAAATTGGCAAATCCTTCATAGCGTTGAGTCTGCCGGCGGTAAATCAGCGCAGTTTCGTCGCCGATCAAGAACGCTTCCGGCAGGGTTTTAAGGTCGGTGTTGATTTTGCGGATTTGCATGAAGCTGCTGAGCTGGCGTGAAAGTTCGATGATCCGGTGCCCGTAGCTGACGATCTTGCGCGAATCTTCGATAAGAATTTTTATATCGGCGCGGGTGCTGTTAACGGCGATTTGCCGGACCGCTTCGATAAAATCCGCGTTATCGAATATAATCGGATCAAGATCATAAGACTGGATCGCTAGTGTGCGCCGGGTTTGTTGCGCAATGGCAATGACAGCGGCGCGGTTGTCATCCATGGTTTCAAGGTGAATGACTTTGTCGTTTTCGCCCAGTGAGTACTCGCTGAAATCCATCATGGTGTGCCTGTTTAAATCAATTAACCTGAGTAACAAGTAAAGTGTAACGCATCCGGAATGGCAATCCCAATTTTTTAACTGACGCTATGGATTGAATCACACTGTTTTAGCGAGTATCAACCGCATGGCAACGTGCGGTATACCGGCATCCATAAATTCATCACTGGTGATAACAAATCCGGCTTTTTGATAAAACACTACCGCTCGGATTTGCGCATGCAAAAAAACTTCGTTGATTCCCTGGAGTCTGGCGATGTTTATTAACTCACTGAGCAGCGCGCTGCCGACGCCGGTTTTGCGGTATTGCGGCAAAACCGCCATGCGGCCAATATGGCCATCGTAAAGCATCCGCCCGGTCCCGATGGATTCGCCATCTGTGGTTCGCGCGATCACCTGCCAGCAATTTTGATCATAGCCATCCCATTCCAGTTCCGGCGGCACCAATTGCTCATTGATAAAGACCACGGTGCGTATCCGGATCAATTCCCTTTTGCTTTCTTCCCAGGAAGTCTGTTTAACCTGAAACTGAATAGTCATTCTTCCTCAAAATATAAATAGCCGTTGTTAAAAAAATCGAGCACCAGTTGGCGCGAAGCGGTATTGTCAAGAAATGCTGACATAAGCGCCGCATCAATACGCCGCTGGCTGCAAATCGTTTTAGCAAATGATTGTTCGCTGTTTCGCAACAGGTATTCGTTGCCGTTCACATAAAGATAAACGGATTGATCCGCGTTTTGTATATAGGAAAACCGGACGTATTCCGAACGGCATATGTATTCCTGGGCGGATATCATATTGCGCAGTTGAGTGGCGTTAGCGGCAATTGCCTGTGGTTCAAAATCGCTATCAGCTTTTGGCTCGGTAATGTACCGGCCAAACCAGCGTTTGACATTTTCAATGTTACCCGTATAGGACTGCAATATAGTAACGATGTTCCTCAGCGCATCATCGGAAATTTCGCCGCAGTTTTCCGTCAATATCAATCTGGGATCTTCATAACGCGGAATCAGAAACGGATCACTGATACCGGCAAACTGATCTTCGCCAAAATGAGTCAGCAGTTCATCGTGACCGGGCGCGCGAAAACCGACGGAGAGTGTCATGCAGTCATCGAGCGCCACGCCGTAATGCGCGACCCCGGGCGGCAAATACAGCATGTCACCCGGTTCCAGAATCCACTCCTGTTCGCTTTCAAACTGTTTCAGAATACGCAATCCGGCGCCTGGCAGGAAATTCAAATGCGCGTTTTTGCCGGTGTTGATTTGCCAGCGGCGTTTTCCCAGGCCTTGCAACAGGAATACATCATACTGATCGACATGCGGGCCCACCGAACCCTGCGGCGCGGCATAACTTACCATGACATCATCCACCCGCCAGTTGGGAATAAAGTTGAATTGATCCAGCAGCAGCGCCAATTGCGGCACGTGTTTGTTGCACTCCTGAACCAGCAGAGTCCAGTGAGTTGACGGGAGGTCGCCGAATGCGTCTTCATCGAACGGGCCGTGTTGCAATTGCCAGGGCGAAGCACCATCCTTTTCCAGCACGATACGGGATTCCACATCGTCCATGCAGGCCAGTCCGGCCAGCTCATCGGGTGATACAGGCGTGCTGTAACCGGGAATGGCCTGGCGAACGAGCAAGGGTTTTTTTTGCCAATATCCGGCGAGGAATTCTGCCGCGCTGAGTTCACCCAATACGGAGTATTTATCAAGATCTGGCACTGGTTTTTCCTGAAGATTTTTTAAGTAATCATTTCCTGTTGCTGCTAACTTACCTGAGTTTATGCAAAGCGTCACTGCATGAATGAAAGAAAAGCGTGGATTGGAAAATAGCGGGCAAAAAAAAGCCGCATCGTTGGGTAGGGGGGAAGATGCGGCTTCAATAACCGGTTCACAGCATTAGGATAGCCTGGGGAGAGACAGTCAGAGATTTCGCTGCGAACCCGATAAAAGTATCAATCAAAATCGCCACTGCTGCTGTGAACGCAATCACGAATCGGGGAATCGCTACGGCCAGACTGGATTAATTAGCCGCCGGAGTAATAAAAAAAGGGGTGCTTATCGCACCCCTTTGAAGGGGAGGTGTGACCAATATCGGGGGGGTGATAGGTTGGTCACAAAATCTTTAATGCACTATTTGTGCCATTACAAAATGTTTATAGTTTCCAAGTCAGTGGGTAACACGATGGTTTGTTCGCTATGTAAACAAGCACGGCCAATTGCTGAATTCGGTTTATAACTTTCCTTGGATGGGAGGTAGAAAAGATCAAGGCGGTATATTAATGCTGTGCCATCGTCATGCCGGCAGGCTTCTTATATTTATGAATCTATTAAAAAAACGGGACACACCATGTGTCCCGTTGATAAGGAAGGAGGTGGTCAAAAGAAGCACTTTCGGCCACATCGTGTTTTTTGCATTCGATGTGCCACAAAAACATAAACTCCGGGCACACAGCTGCTTAGCGATGAATTGCCTAAATGATAATCACAGATGTCTTCCATCGATCGCCGGCTTTTGGTCATCATTGACTAAATACGTCCATTCTTTGGCGGCTTCCAGCGGTAGATTGCTTATCGATGATTGGGTGTTTGTAAGTTTGACGGGGTGAATCAGCATTGGCAACGTAACAGCCAGATTATGTCCTGCGGCTATTCCTGAATCAGTATCAGCGATTGTTGCGGACCGCAGTCCACACGAATTTTGCTTTGGCGAAAGTGTATGAGTTTAGCGGGTTCCTTGCCATTGATTTCTCCGGTGGCAATCACAAGCTCATGGGTGGCGATGCAGTAACTGCCAACACAACTGCTGTTACTGATATACAGGATTAATCCCTTGTCCGCGCTCAAGGGGCTTTTTTGAAAAACACCGGAGCCGTTGTCGTCAACACCAAGCGTTTGACCGGCCAGTGCGTTGGCCGCGAAAACATCAGTGAGGTAAAAAATCTAAATGCCTTATCGATATCCTCTTGGTCTGCATTTACAGAGTATTCGTGCGTCCGGTTGGATCATGCTTGTCTGATTGTCAGTACCGCCGGGCAGAGCGCGGGGAATTTAATCCATACCAGCACGATGAATTGAGTGAAAACTTGCCTCCTGTGACGCGATTTATTATTTAGTCTGCCGGGTTGAATCAAAGAAAAGCCGAATTAATAAAAATAATAGCGCAACAAAAAGTTGGTATTCGTGCCGGTAAATTTCCTTTCCATGTCATATGTTCCAGAGCTATCTACCGACGTACCTTCCAGTTTCTGGTAGAAATAGCCGGCTTCACCGCCTACTGAGACACTGTCGAGAATAAAATATTCAAAACCAAGAGCCGGTTCAATCTGGTAACCGTCCTGCTCGTCGCTGCCCACGCTTGTGGAAGATGAGAAGTAAAATTCCTGCCGCACATAGGCAAGCCGTACGCCATAGTAAAGGGTCAGATTGTCGCTCTTCCTTTGCGCCTTAAAGATACCTGCGCCAAACAAGTAAGACTCGGCGCCGCTGGTGAGGCCGCTTTGCTGGATGTCCTGTTCGGTGGCATCAAAATAGGGTTCAATACGTAGAGTATCCGTAATTTTGACTGGCAAGTAGATCGCGTTGCCCGTATTCAGTTGTACACCGATACCAAATTGTTCCCCATATGCGGCGCTTGTAACGCAAAAGACGAGTAGTGCTTTAATTGCTTTAATATAGAAGCGAGTCGTCATTGATATGTCCCTTATTGTTATCGTTGAAGTCACCTAATATAGATGAGCAGGTTTTTCTGATCCACAGATTGCTGGGCGCATATGCATAGTCATACTTTATTATACATTTGTGGGGGAGCCGGTTCAGCGCCGTGAAAAGAAAGTCCCAGCTTAAGTCTTTTTCTATCGCATATTTATAATTGTCGAATTCTTCATGCAATTCAATGTTGCGGTGATGCGAATCCTGATATTTAGATGTCTCTGGCTTGTTCTTCGGCATTGCCGGTATAAGCGCCCGGCGTCATTTCCAGCAAACGCTGTTTGGCGTCGCCTGGGATAGCGAGGGTTGTGATAAATGCCTGCAGGGTTTCCCGGTTAATGGATTGACCGCGGGTCAGTTCCTTGAGTTTTTCATACGGCTTCTCGATGCCATAGCGGCGCATCACTGTCTGGATGGGTTCAGCCAGTACTTCCCAGTTATTGTCGAGGTCGTCGTTGATGCGTTGCGCATTAACCTCCAGTTTGCCGATGCCTTTTAACGTGGCTTTGTAGGCAATCAGCGAGTGGGCGATGCCAACACCCAGATTACGCAGTACGGTCGAATCTGTCAGATCCCGTTGCCAGCGGGAGATGGGAAGTTTCTGGCTGAGATGGGTAAAGACCGCGTTGGCGAGTCCCAGGTTGCCTTCCGAGTTTTCAAAGTCGATGGGATTGACTTTGTGCGGCATGGTGGAGGAGCCCACTTCGCCGGCCACGGTTTTTTGCTTGAAGTAGGCCAGTGAAATGTAGCTCCAGACATCACGGTTAAAGCCGATCAATATGGTGTTAAAGCGCGCCATCGCATCGAACAGTTCCGCGATAAAGTCATGCGGTTCGATTTGCGTGGTGTAAGGATTCCATTGCACGCCCAGACCGGTAACAAACTTTTCCGCCAGCGCCGGCCAGTTGATTTCAGGATACGCCGCAAGATGCGCGTTGTAGTTGCCGACGGCGCCGTTGATTTTTCCCAGGATGGCGTTGCCGGCGACCTGGTCCCGTTGCCGTTGCAGGCGCGCCGCGGCATTCGCCATTTCCTTTCCCAGCGTGGTTGGCGAGGCGGGTTGACCATGCGTGCGGGACAACATGGGTTGCGCTGCGTTTTCATGGGCGAGTTTTCGGATTGCGTTAATAACCTGGTCCATGTACGGCAACAATACCTTGCCGCGTGCTTCCTTCAACATCAAGGCATAGGCCAGGTTGTTAATGTCTTCCGATGTGCAGGCAAAGTGTATGAATTCATTGATGGCGTTCAGTTCTTTATTGTTGGCCACCTTTTCTTTCAGGAAATACTCCACCGCTTTTACATCATGGTTGGTGGTGCGCTCGATCTCCTTGACGCGCGCGGCATCCTGCACAGTGAATTCAGCCATAATGCTGTCTAATGCTTTGTTAGCGTTGTTACTCAAAGCCGGCACTTCCGCAATGGCTTTTTCACCGGCCAGCAGTTTCAGCCAGGCGATTTCCACCGCGACGCGGTTTTTAATCAGGCCATATTCACTGAATATATCGCGCAGTTCACTGGCTTGCTTGGCGTAACGCCCATCGATAGGGGAAATAGCTAACAGGCTGTCGAGTTCCATGGAGTCTCCGGTAGTAGGCGGTGAGTCATGTTTCAATGACCGATTTTCAATAACCGATTTTCAATAACCGATTTTCAATAACCGATTTTCAATAACCGATTTTCAATAACCGATTTTCAATAACCAGTGTCACGGCGCTTATCAGGATGCCGCAAATTTGATCGAATTTCCTCAGAAAACAAGCTGGTATTGAATGTTTTTGTTATGCTTTGCGTCGCGAAGGCGCAGGCGCATCGGGTATAATGCGTGGCGCTCATATGACACCCGGCTATTATATCCGGTTAGCCGCAGCATAACGCGTATTATGGAATTTCAAATAAATAAAAACAATGAGTTGTAAGCAGATATTGTTGTCAAATATACCTGATAGAGAAATCATTAAAAGACTTTTTGGGTGACATTTTTTTTGGAAGATACTAGATGATTGATGCATATCGAAAGCACGCGGCCGAGCGCAAAGCAGAGGGGCTTCCGCCGCTGCCGTTAAACGAAAAACAGACTGCGGAACTGGTGGCGTTAATAAAAAACCCGCCCGCGGGCGAAGAACAATTTCTGCTGGATTTGCTCACGCATCGCGTGCCTCCCGGCGTGGATCAGGCGGCGTACGTGAAAGCCGGCTTTTTAGCAGACATTGCCAGGGGAAACGCCAGCAGTCCTTTAATCGACGCCCGGAAGGCCGCCGAATTGCTGGGCACCATGCTGGGTGGTTATAACATCCAGCCGTTGATTGATTTGCTGGATCAGGACGACATAGCTGCAATTGCCGTCGAAGCGTTGGCAAAAACCTTGTTGATATTCGATGCCTATCATGATGTCATTGAAAAATCCAAAACCAGCGTATATGCCAGACAGGTTGTCGATGCCTGGGCGGAAGGCGCGTGGTTTACCCGCCGCAAAGCATTACCGGATCAAGTGACTGTGACGGTTTTAAAAGTCCCCGGCGAAACCAACACCGACGATTTATCGCCCGCTTCAGAAGCTTGGAGCCGGCCGGATATTCCCCTGCATGCCAAGAGCATGTTGGTCAGCAAAATGCCCGAAGCGCTGGGCCTGATTGAAGAACTGCGCCGTAAGGGTCATCCACTGGCGTTTGTGGGCGATGTGGTGGGCACCGGTTCGTCGCGCAAATCGGCAATTAATTCCGTGTTGTGGCACATGGGCGATGATATTCCGTACGTGCCCAACAAGCGCCAGGGTGGCGTGGTATTGGGTGGCAAGATCGCGCCGATTTTTTTCAATACCGCGGAAGATTCCGGCGCCCTGCCGATCGAATGTGATGTCACCAAAATGAATACCGGTGATGTGATTACGATCAAGCCTTATGAAGGCGTGATCATTAACGAACGCGGTGAGCAAATCAGTTCCTTTAAACTGACGCCATCGACCTTGCCCGATGAAGTGCGCGCCGGTGGCCGCATTCCGCTGATTATCGGCCGTTCACTCACCGATAAAACCCGTGAAACACTTGGCCTCAAGCCTTCGCAATTGTTCCTGCGTCCCGTTGCGCCCAAAGACACCGGCAAAGGGTTTACTCTGGCGCAAAAAATGGTGGGCCGCGCCTGCGGCGTGAAGGGCATTCGTCCGGGCACTTATTGCGAACCGCGCATGACCACGGTGGGTTCGCAGGATACGACCGGCGCCATGACCCGCGATGAATTAAAGGAACTGGCGTGTTTGGGCTTTTCCGCTGACTTGGTAATGCAAAGTTTTTGTCACACCGCGGCGTACCCCAAGCCGGTGGATATCAAATTGCAACATGAATTACCAGCGTTTATTCAAACCCGCGGTGGTGTGTCGTTGCGTCCCGGTGATGGCGTGATTCACTCGTGGCTGAATCGTATGTTGCTGCCCGATTCCGTCGGCACCGGCGCGGATTCCCATACCCGTTTTCCTATCGGGATCAGTTTTCCCGCTGGGTCCGGCCTGGTGGCGTTTGCCGCCGCTTTGGGTGTGATGCCGCTCGATATGCCGGAATCGGTGCTGGTGCGTTTCAAGGGCGAGTTGCAACCGGGTATTACTTTGCGTGATCTGGTCAACGCGATTCCTTATGTTGCGATTCAAAAAGGTTTATTAACCATCGCCAAACAAAATAAAAAGAATGTATTCTCCGGCCGCATCCTCGAAATCGAAGGTCTGCCGGATTTGAAAGTGGAACAGGCGTTTGAGTTTTCCGATGCGTCGGCCGAGCGTTCCGCCGGTGGTTGCACTGTGCGCCTGAACAAGGAACCGGTGATTGAATACCTGAAATCCAATATAACGCTGTTAAAGTGGATGATCGGTATGGGTTACGGTGATGAACGCACTCTGCAGCGCCGTATTAACGCCATGCAAGCCTGGCTGGAAAATCCATTGTTGCTCGAGGCCGATCCCGATGCGGAATACGCGGAAATCATCGAGATTGATTTGAATGAAATCAAGGAGCCCCTGTTGGCCTGCCCCAATGATCCGGATGACATCAAACCTTTATCCGCAGTTCAGGGCGCCAAGATTGACGAAGTGTTCATCGGTTCCTGCATGACCAACATTGGCCACTACCGCGCGGCGGGCAAGGTGCTGGATCGGGCGTCCGGCAATATACCCGTCAAACTCTGGATTGCGCCGCCCACCAAGATGGATCAGCACCAGCTGACCGAAGAAGGTTATTACAGCATCTTCGGCAAAGTGGGGGCGCGCACCGAAATGCCGGGTTGTTCATTATGCATGGGAAACCAGGCGCGGGTTGCCGATGGCGCGACCGTGGTGTCAACCTCGACGCGCAACTTTCCCAATCGCCTGGGTAAAGGCGCCAATGTCTATCTGGCGTCGGCGGAACTGGCGGCGGTATCCGCCCGGCTGGGGCATATCCCCACGGTGGATGAATACATGGTTGCCGTGAAACATATCGAGCCGTTGGCGGCTGATGTTTACCGTTATCTTAACTTTAATGAACTGCCGGAATATCAGGACATCGCCGATACCGTGGCGCCGGTGCGATTCAATGCCTGACCAGTTTTTCAATACAGCGTCCACTAACAAATCAACATTAAACCAAAACGGGAAGCGCTGTTTCCCGTTTTTTTAGCTGCTGAATTTATTCTGCTTAATGCAAAATTCGGGACGAGTGTTCCTCCAGTAGTTTCTTTGTTGCGTCGAGTACTGCTTTGCGGTTGAGCAGCAACTGCCAGCGGGTGCCGCCGCACTGGCGCCATAATACCGCAGAGCGGATCGCGGATAATAATAACGCGCGAATTTTGTTGGCATTGGCGGGATTGGAGATATGGCTGTGTTCGCCGTTGACGATGATGCGCGGATTCAGAGTGCTGATGGTCTGCGTGTAGACATCGGCAAGATTGGCGATCACGTTTTCGTGAGTAGTGTTGAAATGCGTCAATTGTGCGGTGGCTTTTCGAACGCCTTCCGTGATTTTGTCCAGCAGGTCCTTGCGCTTGATTAACTTGCGTTCCAGCACCATGACGCCAATACAGTACTTTGTTACTTCGATGTCTTTGGCGCGGTCAGCGGAACTGGCCGGTTTATCCGGCCCCAACTGGGCCAGCAGAGTGCGTGCACCGTATAATACATTGGACGAGTTGTCGTAGACATCTTCCGGAGTGGCGCTGTCAAGCTTGAAAATGCTTTTTATACTGGCTTCGTAGGGCGCCTGGTCGCACATTCCCGTGCGCGCCACCTGCTGGACGAGGCGTGCGGCCTGAAATATGCCGCACAATGCTATGGTTTTATCACGAATGGTGTACTGCAATCTGGCCTCCGAAATTTCTTGCTGGCGCCTAATATAATTTGTCCGGATCAGGAATTAAAGGCTTTATCGATAACGCCGCCACCCAGGCATTCATCGCCCGCATAAAACACCACGGATTGACCGGGTGTAACCGCCCACTGTGGATGATCAAATTTTACCTTACAGTTGACTTCATCCCACTCAATGATGCGGCATGACTGATCGTTCTGCCGGTAACGGGTTTTCGCGGCGCATGGCCAGGGTAATTGATCAGGCGTATCCGCAATCCAGTGAACACCGGTGGCGGCAAGCGTGTCCGTGAACAGCCCCGGATGATCGTGTCCTTGCGCGACCACCAGAACATTGGCGCCGAGATTTTTCTCCACCACGTACCACGGCTGACCATCGCCTTGCCTGGAACCTCCGATACCCAGGCCCTGGCGCTGGCCCCGCGTGTAGTACATCAGGCCGTCATGCCTACCGATCACAACATTGTCCACTGTGCGGATCTCACCGGGTTGCGCCGGCAGATAGCGGCTCAAAAACTCCTTGAACTTGCGTTCACCTATAAAACAGATACCAGTGCTGTCCTTTTTAGCAAAGTTGTCAAAGCCAGCCTGCTCAGCCAGTTCGCGCACTTGCGGTTTGGTCAACGCTCCCAGCGGAAACACGGACTTGCTCAACTGGTATTGATCCAGTTGATGTAAAAAATACGTTTGATCCTTGTTGCTATCCACCGCTTTCAGCAGGCGGAACTTGCCATCGCGGAATTCGCAACGCGCATAATGGCCGGTGGCGATATGGTCGGCGCCCAGATCAGTGGCGTGCTCAAGAAATGTTTTGAACTTGATTTCCTTGTTGCAAAGCACGTCGGGATTCGGCGTGCGGCCTTGCCGGTATTCTGACAGAAAATACTGGAAAACCTTTTCCCAATACTCGCTGGAAAAATTTCGCGTCAAAAACGGAATGCCAAGCATTGCCGCCACCTTGCCGGCATCCGCGAGATCTTCCGCCGCCGAGCAGTATTCATCATCATCCTCTTCCCAGTTTTTCATGAAAATGCCCTGGAGCTCGTAGCCTAGTTGTTTTAACAACAACGCGGCAACGGAGGAATCAACACCTCCGGAAAGACCAATAACGATTTTTTCAATCTGGGATTGCTGTGTCATGGCGCTATGATAACAGGTTAGCGCGGGCGTCTGGAGTGTTTGCGCGCCGGGCGCGCGCGGTTTGGTAAATTTTCTTGCAGCAAATGCCGTGGATTTTTAATATCGGGCAAGTTAGACAGGTATTTCGCCAATTGTTCATCAGTGAGTAGCCGGTATTGTCCCGGCTGCAAGTCATCCAGGCGCCATGGTCCTATAGCGATCCGGACCAAACGCAGTGTTGGAAAGCCTGCCGCCGCGGTCATGCGCCTTACCTGCCGGTTGCGCCCTTCGGTAATGCTCAGCTCGATCCATGAAGTGGGTATTAATTTGCGTTCACGAATGGGCGGATTGCGCGGCCAGATGCCGGGTTCGTCAATCCGGCGGGCCCGCGCCGGCGACGTTACGCCGTCTTTGAGCGCGACGCCTTGCCGCAATTGTTCAATCGCCTGATCATTGATCTCGCCTTCCACCTGCGCCCAATAGGTTTTTTGCAGTTTATAGCCGGGGCTCGCAATAAAATCCTGCAGTTTTCCGTGATCGGTTAACAGCAACAAGCCTTCGCTGTCGCGATCCAGGCGCCCGGCGGCATAAATGTTCTTGACGGGAATAAAATCGGCCAGCGTTATGCAGCCCAACTGATCCGTAAACTGGCACAGCACATCGAAGGGTTTATTAAACAGCACCAGCATATTTTTACTCTGCGCCCATTCGCCGGTGTTTCAGTTTTTCAGAACCGCCGGTGTGTCGCCAGTCAGCGTTTTCAGAAATTCCACAATGGCGTCAATGTCGTTTTTGCTCAGCGTCTTGTTGGTTTGCGTCTTCGCCATGATGGTTACCGCCTCGTGCAGGGTTTTAGCGGAACCATTATGAAAGTAAGGCGCCGTCAACGCGATGTTACGCAAGGGCGGCACGCGCCACAGATATTTGTCGCCGGTATTTTTAGTGTATTCGAAGCGGCCAATATCGTTCGTTAAGCGGTGCGATTTGTCATAGCTGCTGCCCAGGTTGTTGGGGAAGAGTTCGTAAAAGCCGTCACCCATGCCCAGCGCCGGACCCGGCGCCGGGCCCGCGAAATTAACGCCGAAGTGGCATGCCAGACAGCCGGTGTCATTGAACAGTTGCATGCCGTGTCTGGCTTTTTTGCTGATGGCTTTCCCATCACCTTTGATGAAGCGGTCGAAGGGGCTGTTCGGCGTCATTAACGCGCGCTGGAAGCTGGCCAGCGCTTTGGCGATATTTTGCATCTTGATGGCATGGGCGGAGTCAAAAGCCTGCATGAACAGCTGAACATATTGTTTATCGCCGCTTAAGCGTTCGATAAGCGCTTTGCCGGTCTTGTTGCCCATGATGTCCGGATCCATAAGATGATCGATCGCCTGATCTTCTAACCGGGACGAGCGGCCATCCCAGTACAGCACGGTTTGCAGTCCAATATTGAGCAGGGTGGGGGGATTGCGTTTGCCCGGTTTTCCCGAAGCGCCGGTTGTAACAGCCGGCGCATTATCACGGGCGGAAAAGCCGTGACAATTATTGCAGGACAGCCGATTGTTAACAGAGAGCCGCTTGTCAAAGAAAAGTTTTTTACCCAGGCTGATTTTGTCCCGTGTGAGTGGATTATCATCCGGAATCAACGGCTGTTCCGGCAACGCCTGGAAATAATCGAATGCCGCGGCGCGCGCATGAATGCCGTAACTGAACAAAACAACACTGCATATTAATGTCATAGTTATGCGTGACGGTTTTATTGTTGAACGACTGGATGCGGACGAATTAGCTAATGATGAATTGATTACTGATGAATAAATTGTGGAATGAGTCCTGGCTGATAAAGTCAGCGGGGCTGACTTAAAGAAAGATGTTAGCTGCAACTCTGAGCGTGGCGTTATTTGCATTAAAACTTCTCCTGGGAATGCGATCACCACGTCTGAAAAATACGTGATGATCGATTTTCGACGCGACGGATTGTACCGCAGCCGGTACTTAAGTCCAGTTCTCACAATACCAAATACCCGCTTTAGAATAACCCCACTAATCCGATAAAGTAAGAGGGATCATATGTTTATCACTCAGGGTTCATGCGTTTTGCGAGCTATCGTGGCGGGTCGATTAATTGGCGTCTGTTTCATAACGTGGTCCAACTGTTTGAACGGAAAAGAAAGATCAGCAGCCAGTGAGTGGCATAGCTATTGCAATTTTTGCGATGTCAATGAACCGGATCAGGCATGAGTATATGTCAGTACAGCACGGGAGTGCATAGGAAAACCTGTAAATGTCTATCGAAGACCTGCTTTCCCAGGATGAGATCGATGCGCTGTTGCATGGAGTCGCAACTGATGAAATCGAAACCCATGATCATGCCCTTGCCGATGAAGGGGAAGCAGCGCTTTATGATTTTGCCAACCAGGAACGGGTCATCCGCGGGCGCATGCCCAGCCTGGAAATGGTGAATGAACGTTATGCGCGGAATTTCCGCAACAGTCTGTTCAAATTGCTCAGGCGCGGCATCGAAGTCACCGTCGCCGGCGTGCAAATGCTGAAATACTCGGAGTATGTTTACAGTCTCGTGGTTCCCACCAGTCTGAACGTGGTAAAGATTCATCCCTTGCGCGGGAATGTGCTGCTGGTGATCGATCCGAAACTGGTATTCACCGTTGTGGATAATTTCTTCGGCGGCGATGGCCGTTTGCAGGCCAAGATAGAAGGCCGCGACTTCGCGCCCACCGAACTGCGGCTGATACAACGGATGATGGAAGTGGCGTTCGACGATATGACACAGGCATGGAAACCGGTCATGGAAGTCGAGCTGGAATACATCAGCGCTGAAGTGAATCCACAATTTGCCAATATCGTGGGCCCCAATGATGTTGTGGTTGTGACAAACTTCCAGGTGGAAATTGAAGGCGTGGGCGGCGAATTCCATGTCGCGATTCCGTGTACCTCGTTGGAGCCGGTCAGGGACCGGCTGGACACAGTGCTGCTTAACGACTCAGGTGATTCTGACGAGCGCTGGACTAACGCCTTGCGTGATGAAATAGAAATGTCAACAGTCAACCTGTCCTGCCGTCTTGCGCACCGGCAGCTTAGTTTGCGCGATATTCTGGAGCTCAAACCCGGTGACGTGATACCGGTGGATCTGTCGCAGCCGGCGACAATATGCGCGGAAGGAATTCCGGTATTAAGAGGCAGGCTGGGTGCAACAAAAGGCAACAATTCGGTTACTGTTACCGGTCAGGTGAGGTTTCCGCCCCGTGAGTTGCGCAGCATCAATAAAGAGGTCATCGATGAACGATAAACGAAGCGACGCGAAAACCATTGACGATGAGTGGGCGGCGATCCTGGGCGATTCGCATCCGGATTATGCGGATTCCAGCCGGCACACCCGCGTGGAGGATAGCGGCTACCATGAAGAAAACAATGGCGTAGCGCGGCAGAACATCGAAAAAGCCTGCCTGGATGTCATACTCGATATCCCGGTAACCTTATCCCTTGAAGTCGGGAAATCCAAAATCAGTATCCGGGAATTGCTTAAACTGAATCAGGGTTCAGTGGTTGAGCTGGACCGTCTGGCGGGTGAACCGCTGGATGTGATGGTCAACGGCACTTTGATAGCCCATGGTGAAGTGGTTGTCACCAATGACAAGTACGGCATCCGGTTGACGGATGTCATCAGCGCCACGGAACGCATCCAGAAATTAAAATAAGCTGAATTTCACTGACGTTCCATAAAATATATTGCGGACCAGAGACTTTCTAATGCCACCCACCTTTGGCATGGAAAAGCTGGTGGAGACAGGGATTTACAAAACACGCTGTGAATACTTCCCTGAAAGCTCGGTGGCGGCGTCCCTGCCGCTTCATTGTGTCCGCCTAACAACTTTAGAAAACTGTCGCTGATTCAGTACAAAAATAATTAATACATCGGATTTCAATCATCGTTTACCTGCAGAAGCCGGAACATTGGCGCATAGTCCGGGACTTTTTTTGGCTGAAACAAGCGTCAATCACCGGTTATGGCGCCAGCCGCAGGGCCGTTCCGGAAAGGCAACGGACTGGCAAACCGTACGTGTAATTAGAACGTTGTTAAAACTTTGTTAAAACTTTGCCGCGGTATTGTTGTAACACCTGTAAAAGCAGCAGTGGAACGCTAATTGCATTTACCGTGTGCGGCTGACTGTCAGGGAAGGCCAAAGCAAGACAGGGAGACTGTCAGCAGCCGCTCATCTCCAAGCAACACTGGCACGAAAATATTTAATAAGCTGGGAACATGTGCGATGTGTGAATTGAATAATAAAACCAGAAATAACCGGTTTCATGCGATGCGCTAAGGTAATCGAGTGAGCATGAAGACCAGGCGGTATTTTTCCACTGACTTGCGAAGCGCGGTTCTTACGATTCGAAACGAACTTGGTTCAAACGCTGTAATCCTTTCTCACAAAAAAACCAACGACGGCATTGAGGTTACCGCCGCCGCGGAAACAGAAATCCTTGCGGCTGCTTCCTCTCTGGTGATTCAAAGTGCTCTCCCGCGTCAACCACATCTGTTTTCTATGAGTAGCGAAAACGAAACACCAGATAACCGTTTTCCTCTGAATAATAAGGCGGGTTTATTGAAAAACGGAACTGGCGCACATAATGGAAAGAAAAATGTTGCCGCGGCTTTAAATGGGAACGATTCGTGCAAAATCCTGCAGCAGGATTCAGCAACACGGATTTCACCTGCAACGAATTCCACAACACGAAGCGGTATGGATAGTGAGTCAATGAACAAGTTTGCAATAAACAGGACGCAGGCGCGATTGGAGCAGGAAGACAAATCTCCTGTGTCCGGAAAGCAAAATGGAATGAATAATCTGATCAGCCTCATTGAACAGCAGGTGGCGGAGCATGCATGGGGAGACATCGCAAGAAAGAATCCGCTGCGCGCGCGGCTTATCCGTGAGATGTTGAAGATGGATTTCCATCCCATCATTATTCAGAAAATGACTGACGCGATGAGCGGCGGCAACTACGACGCAAAATCAATCCTGCCGCAGGCGCTGGAGTTAATCGCCGGACAGCTGCCAATCTACCAGGAAGATATCACAGCGTGTGGCGGAACCGTGGCATTGTTTGGCGCAACCGGCGCCGGTAAAACCACAACCATCGCCAAATTGGCGGCGCGCTACGCCATGCGTCACGGTTGCGGTCAGGTTGCATTGATAACCACGGACAATCAACGCATTGCAGCACATGAACAACTGCGGATTTACAGCGGTATTCTCGGCATCCCATTCAAGGCGGCCAGTGATGCCGATGAATTGCTGGATGCGCTGAATGAGTTTTCAGAAAAATCGTTTATATTGATTGATACTGCCGGAATGGGACCCGGCGATTTCAACACTGGTGCACACCATCGGTTGTTCTCAGGTGGTCTTTCCCAGGTCAGGAATTTTCTTGTGCTGCCGGCTACTGCGCACCGCAAGGTGCTGGAGCATAGCGCCACTGCTTTCCGCGATATTAAACTCGACGGCAGCATCATTACCAAGCTGGACGAAACCGTAAGCCTGGGTGGTCCGCTGTCCTTGGCGATTCTGAATAATCTGCCAGTTGCCTATTACAGTAACGGGCAAAAAATCCCCGACGACTTTCATTTGGCGCGTGCGCACAATCTGGTGAGCCGCGCTGTTGGTATTGCAGACCAGTTTGCCGAGACGCAATCCGTGAAAGACAAGAGTCAAGACAAAACTGGAATCGAAGCAAATGTTGGTATCTGAGCCTTTTAATCAAACCCATGGCCTACGGCGCAACAAAAACAAACCCGTGCGTGTAATCGCAGTCACCAGCGGCAAGGGTGGTGTAGGCAAAACCAGTGTGGCCGTTAATCTGGGTGTCAGCCTGGCATCCATGGGAAAGGACGTTTTGTTAATGGATGCCGATCTCGGCCTGGCAAACGTCGACGTGATGCTCGGGCTGCGCCCGCGTTTCAACCTGTCCCATGTGGTCAGTGGAGAGCGCGCCCTGGACGAGGTTGTGGTGGACGGCCCTGAAGGCCTGAAAATCGTGCCGGCTTCTTCCGGTATTCATTCCATGGCCGTGCTTGGTTCCGCGGAGCACGCCGGTGTGATCCGCGCCTTTAGCGAGCTGAATTTTCCACTGGATGTTCTGCTTATCGATACCGCCGCGGGTATTTCCGGCAGCGTTATTGCGTATACCAAGGCCGCGCAGGAAGTGATTGTCGTTTTATGCGATGAACCTGCTTCAATCACTGATGCGTACGCGCTAATCAAAATACTCAGCCGCGAATATGGCTTACACCGGTTTCATGTTATTACTAATATGGTTTCCAGTATACAGAACGGTAAGGACCTGTACCGCAAGATATTACAAGTGACAGACCGCTATCTGGATGTTGCACTGGATTTTATGGGGGTAATTCCAAACGATGAGTACCTGCGCAAGGCAATACAACGTCAAAAATCAGTGATTGATGCGTTTCCGCGTTGTAAATCGTCCCTGGCGTTCAAGAAATTGGCGCAAAAAGCCGATAGCTGGCCCATGCCGGCATCGGCTGGAGGGCGGCTGGAGTTCTTTGTGGAGAGACTCATTATGGCAAGTCAACACGGAACAGGAGTGTCGTTATGAGTGGGATGGCCGCAACCGCTGAAAAGACAGTTGAAGGATTTGCTCAGACTGACAATGAGCAAATTGTGATGTACACACCGCTGGTTAAACGCATTGCTTATCATCTGATGTCGCGATTGCCGCCTAACGTTCAGCAGGATGATTTGATACAGGCTGGATTGATTGGATTGCTGGAGGCGCTTCGCAATTATGACGCCACCCAGGGCGCGAGTTTTCAGACCTATGCGCGGATCCGCATCCGTGGCGCGATGCTCGACGAAATACGGAAAAATGACTGGGCTCCGCGTTCCGTACACCGCAAAGCGCGCATGGTGGCGGAGGTGGTGCGGGAAATTGAGCACAAGACCGGACGTGACGCGCGCGATCATGAGATTGCGGACGCGCTGCAGGTTACGCTGGAGGACTACCACCAGTTATTGCAGGAAGCAAGCGGGCATCGTGTATTCAGCTACGACGAGCTGGATATTGAAAACCATGGCGGAGCGCCAGGCATGGCGGACAGGGACAAGGGGCCGCTGGAAGGACTGCAGACTGAGGATTTCAAACGCAGCCTGGCCGAGGCGATCGCCGGCCTTCCGGAAAGGGAACGCATGGTAATGTCACTTTATTACGATGAAGAACTAAATTTACGTGAGATAGGTGCCGTTATTGGAGTGAGTGAATCACGGGTTTGCCAGATTCACAGTCAGGCGGTGATTCGTTTGCAATCTCGAATGAATCAGTGGATTGGTTTATAAAACGCAGGTAATTAAATCGTTTTATAGGCTTTAATAGTAGTAACAACATTGTAGGACATGAGTGGATCTAAGCTATGGGATCAGACTTAGACAAAAATATGAAAATCCTGATCGTCGATGATTTTTCAACGATGCGCCGTATTATCAAGAATCTGCTGCGTGACCTGGGATTTAACAACACACTGGAAGCAAGCGACGGCACTACGGCTTTGCCCATGCTGAAAACTGGCGATTTTGATTTGCTGGTCACTGACTGGAATATGCCAGGAATGCGCGGGATCGACCTGTTGAAAGCCGTGCGCGCCGACCGCAGTATCGCCGGTTTGCCGGTGTTGATGGTAACAGCCGAGTCGAAGCGGGATCAGATTGTTGAAGCCGCGCAGGCCGGAGTCAATGGCTATATTGTAAAGCCATTCACCGCGCAGACACTCAAGGAAAAAATCGACAAAATCTGGGAACGGCTCGATTCTGATGCAGGGTGATGCGGTAACCGCCGAAGGCTATCCGCATGCAGGCATCATTACAGTCTGGACATAAGTGGCCGGAGCGCTAAACCGGCAGGTTTGTATACGGAACACAGTAAACGCTTCATTGTTGCTTGTTCCTGGCCGGCAAGTCCAGACAGTTTCTATCCTCAGGCATGGTGATGCGGCAGCTTCATCGTGCCTTTGTTGCTTAAGGAACTTATAAAACGCGGTACTCGATGAATATTTTAATGAATGGGTAGTGGTGTTTCACGGCAATTAATCCACCAGAATTGCCTGTTCAATCACCAGAGACGATATCAAGCGGTTTATCCCTGGATAGTGGAACAAAAAACAATGATGTCAATGGAAGAAGATGGCGAATTGCTGCAGGATTTTCTGATTGATGCGGGTGAGATACTTGAGCAGCTGACACAGCAGGCAGTTGAACTGGAGAAATCCCCCGGCGATAAGGAAATCATTAATGCGGTATTCCGCGGTTTTCACACAATAAAAGGCGGTGCAAGCTTTCTGGCGCTTGAACCTCTCGTTGCGCTTTGTCACCGCACCGAAGATGTGTTTAATGTCCTGCGCAATGGCGAGCGCGCGGTGGACGCCGAGGTCATGGACGTGGTTCTTCCGGTGCTGGATGTTCTCAAGGAGCAATTTATCCAGCTTGCTGCCGGATTGCCGCCCAGGGAAGCCGACCTGTGGATCCTGGACAAACTCGACGAACTGGCGTCTCCGGAAGGCAGGAAAAAATCCCGCAGCAGTAAACCAATAGCAGCCAAACGCAATACCCAGATCTCCAACAAAAAGAAAAAAAGAAATCATGTACTGTCCGCCGGTACTGACAATCAGGACAACCTGAAAGAATCTGTCTCTGTCTTTCCTATTGCACAGGATAAACAGCCTGACCTGGACATGGAGGAAATAACGGATGATGAATTTGACGCCTTGCTGGATCAATTTCAGAACTTACGCCAGGGTGTGGTGTATGGCCAGCGACACGGCGGCGCCAGCCAGTCTGACAATCCTGGGGAAACCGGCGCATCGCCTGAATTGCCCGACGATAATGATGAAAATATTTCTGAAGAAGAGTTTGACGCCTTACTGGATGCGATTCATCGTTCCAGTAACAAAATCAATCTGAATAGCCCCTTAGGCAGCGGCGCCCTGTATGGCGCGGATGACAACACACCGGTGAAACCGGGCCGTCAAGGTGATGCGAAGGTTGTGCCTGACGCAAATCTGGCAACTGACGCTTCGCCGGTTAATTCAAAGCCTGCAACTCCGGTTTCGAACAGCAAATCCCGCGAAACCGTTCAGGCGGAAACAACGGTCCGTGTTGATACCAAGCGGCTGGATGACATTATGAACCTGGTCGGTGAACTGGTCTTGGTGCGCAACCGCATGACCAGCCTCGAAGGTCTGTTACAGAATGAAGAAGTATCGAAAGTGGTTAGCAACCTGGATATTGTTACCGCGGATTTGCAAACGGCGGTGATGAAAACCCGCATGCAACCCATCAAAAAAGTGTTTGGACGTTTCCCGCGGGTCGTCCGGGATCTTGCGCGCAGCCTGAAGAAGGAAGTGAGTCTTGAGTTGCAGGGAGAAGACACCGACCTGGATAAGAACCTGGTGGAAGCGTTGGCGGATCCATTGGTGCATTTGGTGCGTAACGCGGTTGACCATGGTATTGAGCCTCCTGATGAGCGTGTAGCCAATGGCAAACCGCGCAAAGGAACGGTTATTTTAACGGCGGAACAGGAAGGCGATCACATCCTGTTGACCATCGAAGATGATGGCAAGGGAATGGATGCCGACAGGATCCGCAAGACCGCGGTGCAGAAAGGCCTGATGGATGAAGAAGCGGCCGCGCGCCTGGACGACAAGGAATGTTACGCGCTGACTTTCCAGCCCGGCTTTTCCACCAAAGAGGAAATTTCCAATGTCTCCGGCCGCGGAGTCGGGATGGACGTGGTTAAAACGCGTATCGAACAGCTGAATGGCAGCGTCAGTGTCGATTCTCGCAAGGGACATGGCAGCAAGATTATTATCAAAGTGCCATTGACACTGGCGATCATGCCGACTCTGATGGTGATGGTTGCCAAGCAGATATTCGCCTTGCCGTTGGCAAGCGTGAACGAAATTTTTCATCTTGATTTAACCAAAACCAACGTGGTCGATGGGCAACTGGTGGTGATGGTGCGGAAAAAGGCGTTGCCGTTATTTTATTTGCGGCACTGGTTGATTAAAGGCGCCGCCGGCACGGATTTGCCGGAAGCAGGCCATGTCGTCGTCGTCAGCATGGGTGTGCAGCGCATTGGATTCGTTGTGGATCAGCTGATCGGGCAGGAGGAAGTGGTTATTAAACCACTGGGCGCGATATTGCACGGTATGAAAGGACTGGCCGGCGCAACCATAACTGGTGATGGCCGTATCTCACTGATACTGGATATTCCAGGGCTTATGCAAACCTACGCGCAGCGGCATTAGGAGGGAATGATTATCATGCCAGTCAAGGTATTGGTCGTTGATGATTCCAGGTTCTTCCGGCGAAGAGTGGCCGAAATGCTGTCTGTGGATCCGGCGCTGGAAATTATCGGCGAAGCGGCGGACGGTCAGCAGGCGGTGGAGCAGGCGCTGAAACTGAAGCCTGATGTCATTACTATGGATATCGAAATGCCGGTCATGGATGGCATTTCCGCAACTCGCAAAATACTGGCGGTTCATTATGTGCCAATTTTAATGTTTTCTTCGCTGACCAATGAAGGGGCTCAGGCCACGTTCGACGCGCTGGAAGCCGGTGCGGTTGACTATTTGCCAAAACGGTTTGAAGAATTTTCCAATGACAAGCGTCTGGCGGGTCAAAAGCTTTGTGAAAAGTTGCTTGCTGTTGCCAGGGTACAACGGCATTCGCGTTTTCCCAGGACCGCGGAAAACAAAACCGCGCCGTCGGCACACCCGGGGGGCGCCGTTACGCCATTGCGTCCGGCAAAACACAGTTTGCATCAGGCAAACCGGACGGCGCCGCCGCCCTCAACCGGCGAGCCCCGAATCAGAAAGGGTCAGATCAGCATTGTAGCAATCGGCACCTCAACGGGCGGCCCGGTCGCATTGCAGAAAATACTGTCCGCACTGCCCGCTGATTTTTCACCGCCCATGCTGCTGATTCAGCATATGCCGGAAAGTTTTACCGGTCCTTTCGCGCAACGCCTGGATGGCATGTGCAGGATTTCCGTGAAAGAAGCAAAGGATGGGGACGAGGTCCGGTCCGGCCTGGCCTTGCTGGCGCCTGGCGGGCAGCAGATGGAATTGCAGCGGGACGGCGACAGATACTTCGTGCATGTTTATCCTGCGGCAGTAGGTCAGAATTATAAGCCGTGCATCGACATTACCTTCAAGTCCGTCGCGAACAACATGCCAGGCAAGTCGCTGGCAATTGTACTGACTGGCATGGGGGCTGATGGCTGCGAAGGCGCGCAAGTCCTGAAAAGAATGGGTTCGCAGATATGGGTGCAGGATGAAGCAACATCCGTTGTAAATGGCATGCCGTCCTCGGTGATAGAAGCGGGAGCAGCGGACTACGTTTATCCCATTGACGAAATCGCAAAATACCTGGCGCAAAAGGTGTAGCCGATGGATTTGTTGTCAATAATCGGTTTGTTGATCGCAGGTATAGCGGTTGTGGGAGGATTTCTGATTGAAGGCGGCAGTATCGAGGTATTGTTGAATGGACCCGCATTGCTGATTGTGTTTGGCGGGACATTTGGCGCGGCGATGGTGCAGTCGAATGTGTCCCAGTTTTCCCACGCCCTGAAAATGATGTTGTGGGTGTTTTTTCCGCCGCGCAATGGCGCGCAACAGATGATTAAAAGAATCATTGAATGGAGCAACATCGCCCGCAAAGAAGGACTGTTGGGCCTGGAAACCGTTGCTGAAACCGAACCGGATGTATTTGCGCGCAAAGGTCTGCAATTACTGGTGGATGGAAATGATCCCGACGTCATCAGGCGTGTATTGCAGGTGGAAATCAACAGCAAAAAACACTACGACAATCAGGCGGCCGGCATTGTTGAATCCATGGGACGCTACAGTGTGATTGCGGGCATTATTGCGGCCGTCATCGGATTGATGCAGGCCAGTCATTACACGCAGTTTCCCGGCGCCTTGAGTGGCGGTATAGAAGCGGCGCTGACTGCGTTAGTTTACGGTTTTTGTTCCGCGCAGTTCGTGTTTGCGCCGTTTGCGGGCAAGCTGAAATATGCCATCTCAGCGCAAGCCCGGATCCAGGAAATGTTACTGGAGGGTGTGTTATCCATCGCGGAGGGTGAAAATCCCCGGAATATCGAAACCAAGTTGCGCGGATTTATAACCTGATCCCAGGGAAAACGGATTGCCCCGCGTCGCCCAGGTGGCGTTGAATCCGCGGGTTTCAGTGACGAATTAAATAAGAAAGCTAATAAAGACAAAAAGTTAGAACTTTTTTCCCTACTACAAATTGTGCTCTTTTGTATGCAAAGCCAACTAAGTGTCAAGAAAGGGCTGCAATCTGACGATGAATATATATGGTTCGAAACCGGTAATCCGCCAGTCAACAAAAAAGGACCGTGAATAATGTCAGCGAATACAGCAATGCAAGCTCAGGATAATTCCATTCTGCGTTGGGTGACTTTTTATCTGGATGCGGAGAAATATGGCATTAATGTCATGCAGGTGCAGGAAGTGTTGCGCGTGACGGAAATTGCGCCCGTGCCCGGCGCGCCGGACTATGTGTTGGGTATTATTAATTTGCGCGGTAATGTCGTTACCGTTATCGATACCCGCAAACGTTTTGGACTGGCGGCGCGGGACGTGGACGACTCCGCGCGGATAGTTATCGTGGAATCCAGCGATCAGGTAGTCGGCATCATGGTGGACAGTGTGGCCGAAGTGGTGGACCTGCGTTTGTCGGAAATCGAGGCCGCGCCGAGTGTTGGCACTGAAGATGGTTCGCGGTTCATCCAGGGGGTTGCCAGCCAGGATGATGAACTACTTATTGTTATTGATCTTAACAAACTGCTCACTGATGAAGAGTGGGAAGAATTAACCAGATCCTGAAACCCAGATCCTGAAACCATAGCATGCAGGGAAACAAAAATGAATGCAGCTGTTATCCAATCAACCACAAACTCCCTGACAGTCGCAACCATTGTAATGGCCGTGATGGTATTACTCTCATTGGCGGCAATGGTTGTAATGTACCGCCACTTCCATAAAATCAGCCTGCAGCAGGACGCCACGATTAACAGGCTGCGCAGTGATCTCAATGCAATGTGCTCCGGCAGCGTGGGTGTTGGAAACCGCGTGGATAAACTGGAAAAGAAAGCCAAGCTGCTCTCGCGCCGTCAATACCTGTATGAAGTGCGGCAAATGCAGGACAAGAACTACGAGCGCGCCAAAAACATGATCAACCGTGGCGAAGCGGTGGAAAAAGTTATCAAGGAATGCAAGATCACCAGGACGGAAGCGGAATTGATTTTGTTGGCGAACCGCATGAATCGCGTCGCATGAAGATGTCCTCCATAAATCGCCTGGTCAGTGACTCAGTAGCGATTAACTGGTTATCAATGCCATAACCAGCGATGTTTCCCGTATAAAAGCGTTTGGAAGAATACCTGCCGGCATGTCCAACAATCAGCTTTGGTACACACGGCGAGATAAAGAAATACGCGGGCCCTTCCCCGCGGGACTGATAACCCGCTATATACTGCTTGGCCGGATCATCGAAACCGACCAGCTCAGTACCGACCAGATATCCTGGCAACCGGTGAGCACTCTGCCGGCGCTGATTCCCGAAGAAATGAAACTGGATTTAACCTTGCCTGAGAATCAGGAAAAGCTGCGTATTGCCCGCATGCGGGAAGATGAACGGGAATCGGGTGATCGAAGATTAAAACAAAGGAAAAATGGCGGTAAAGATAATAATAACCATGTGCGAAGGGGCGAAGACCGGCGCAGATCCGAATCCTCCGAAGCGATCCGGCACAGGGAAATTAGAACACAACTACTGGAATCATTGCGTGAAAAAAAGAAACAGGATTTTATCCCGCGCATACTGGGCTTGATGTTCGTGCTCAGTGCGATTTTATGGCTGGCAATCTCGTATTCGTGATAAACAAATCCGCGGCGCGAGTAATTTATTCCATAGTTTTAAAAGTGCACAGGAAAACACAGCGGGCATTAAAACGATTCCGTAGTGTAACGCGCAATCTTTATGTCATCCGGCCAATAACTTGTAGGCAACCCCGCTTTCATTTTCAGGTGGGCAAGAAATTCTTCCGGCGCCGGCAGTGATTCCCACACTGATGGCAGAAATGTACCGCGCCGGCCGGCGGCGGCAAGAATCAGGCCGTCTATCCCCGGCCGCAGCTGCCGGATCAAATCCTGCTCCGAGCTGAAACTTATGGCTTCGGGTATACCCAGAATCGAAATATGAATCTGCAATCGGTCAAACTCCGATTGTGACAGGGGCGCAAAGCGCGGGTCATGAAAGGCGGCGGCTCTGGCATTGTGGGCGACATCGATGATCAATGGTTGGCGCGCTTCCAATGTGCCGATACAGCCACGTAACTCATCGTTAATGTGCAGCGTAACAAAGCTGGCGCGTGGCTGTTGCAGCTCTTGCGCAAAGTCAGCGAGGCGCAACGTGCGTTCGTACCCGGCGTCAGAACCGTGTTCAAGAGAATACTGAATGGAAGCTTTGGCAATATGGCGCAGGGTCTGGCGGCCGGCTTCAGGCAAAGACATAAGAACCGTAACCTACCACTTGATCTCTGGGGCCGGCCGTGTCTCCGGAATTCCGGCAATCCACGGTGGTGGCGTGCAAGTGATGTTGTTTGGCATAGGCCAGTAATCCGCGCACCGGGATATAACCGCAAGCATGCTGGGAATCGACACCGCGGATATCCAGCGCTTCAATGGCGTGGCAGGTGTCCTGGTCCATACGTTTCGCCGTCTGATAATCATGATAGTGACTCAAATCGGAGCTAACAATCAGTAATGTATCGCTGGAGTCGCAGGCGGTTTCAATCAACCGGTTGATGTCTTCGGGCGATGCGTCGCCGGCCACAATGGGAACCAGGCTGAACTCATTAAGCGTCATTTGCAGAAAAGGCAAATGCACTTCCAGGCTATGTTCCATGGCATGAGCCTGATCCATTTCAGTGACGAAGGGTAACTGGTTTATTTTTTCCGTTAATGCGCGATTGATGGGGATATTGCCCAGCGGCGTGGCAAAAAAATCCGCGCTGCTGGTGGCCAGGCCCCATAAAGGCACGCGGTGCGAAGGACCGATTAATACCACGTTGCGTATAGTATCTTTTATTGACTGTACATAACTGTAGGCATAAGCGGCAACCGGACCTGAATAAATGTAACCCGCATGGGGCGCAATTATGGCGCGCGGTGTTACCGGTATTTCTTTGACTATGTCATGCGCATCCTGCAAAAAGCGGGCGACCATTTTGCGCAAATCGGCGGGATCGGATGGGTAAAACATGCCGGCTACCGCGGCTGGGCGAATTTTGCTCGGACTCATTTGCTTTTTTTACCTCTCAGATCAATTTTTCATGAAATAATTTGTCTTATACTTTTATTATAGATTTATTAACAGGATTTTTTCCGTCAGTTATTGATCCGCGCCAAACAAAGTGACCGGCTAAGATTATGAAAAGCGAATTCCCCCCAACATATTTTCCAACCAAATACTGGCATAAACTTGGCGACGGCCGGCTGCAATGTGATTTATGCCCGCGTGAATGCCATTTGAAAGAAGGGCAGCTGGGCCTGTGTTTTGTGCGCGCCCGTCACAACGATGAAATTGTGCTGACGACCTACGGGCGTTCCAGCGGATTCTGTATTGATCCCATTGAAAAAAAACCCTTAAACCATTTTTTGCCGGGAACGCCGGTATTGTCTTTTGGCACCGCGGGCTGCAATCTCGCGTGCAAATTTTGCCAAAACTGGGATATGAGTAAATCCCGGGAGATGGACACTTTGGCGGATACCGCCTCGCCGGAACAGATTGCACGGGCGGCAAAAGAACTCGGTTGTAAAAGTGTCGCATTCACTTATAACGATCCCGTGATATTCATGGAATACGCCATTGATGTCGCCAGGGAATGCAAAAAACTGGATATCAAAACGGTGGCGGTTACGGCCGGTTATATTAATGAAGAGCCGCGCAAGGAATTTTTCCAATATATGGACGCCGCCAATATTGACCTGAAAGCCTTTACGGAAGATTTTTATTTCCATCTAACAGGCGGTCATTTGCAGCCGGTGCTGGATACCCTGGAATATGTCAAGCACCACACCCATACCTGGCTGGAGATAACAACGTTGTTGATTCCGGAGAAAAATGATTCCAGCGCGGAAATAAAACAATTGGCGGAGTGGGTGCGTGATCATTTGGGCGTGGACGTGCCCCTGCATTTCTCCGCGTTTCATCCGGACTGGAAAATGCTGGACACTCCGCCCACGCCGCACAGCACATTGATACGCGCGCGCAACATCGCACTCGAGGCGGGATTGCGTTATGTGTATGTGGGCAACATACATGATCCCGAGGCGGACAGTACTTATTGCCATCATTGTCATAAAAAACTGATTGGCCGCGACTGGTATGTCTTGTCCGAATGGAATCTCACCCATGATGGAAAATGCCGTTTTTGCGGCACGCCGTGCGCGGGCGTATTCTCCGGACCGCCCGGCACCTGGGGCGCAAAGCGCCTGCCGGTGCGCATCGCGCAATACGCCTGAGTTGATTTTGTTCCAATTGCTTGACGTCTTCCGCCGCCATTCACCATAATGGCACGCTTGTCCCTCTGTTGTTAGTTATCACATGGAAAATCTGTTCGCCGTTACCCGCCGCTGCATCATGTTGAGTGATCCCGGCGAAAAAGTTGCTGAAACACACCGTATCGTCAGGTGCTGGCGGGAAGGGCAACTGACTGTACAGAGCAGTGAGCCGCCCGAATCCATAGAAGCTGCCGGCAGACCCGCCGCGCCGTTGCTGGTTCATCCCCGCAAGTTGCCCCGGCGCAGCTTTCACACGGCGGAAGGGCGCGCCGCGTTATTGCACGCGATCACTCATATCGAATTCAATGCGATTAATCTGGCGCTGGATGCGGTTTACCGGTTTCGTGATTTACCGGACGGCTATTATAATGACTGGCTCACGGTGGCCGATGAAGAAGCCCGGCACTTTGTACTGCTGCGCGGGCGTTTGCGGCAACTCGGCCATGAATACGGGGAATTTGAAGCCCATAATGGCTTATGGGATATGGCGGTGCGCACCGCGCATGATGTTCTGATCCGGATGGCATTGGTGCCGCGGGTGATGGAAGCGCGCGGCCTCGATGTAACGCCGGGAATGATCGAGCGTTTTGCGGCGATCGGCGACCAACAAAGTGCCGGTGTTCTGAGAGTCATTCTGGAAGAGGAGGTTGGGCATGTGCAGATCGGAAGCCGCTGGTTTCACTATTTTTGTGATCAACGCCAATTGCCGCGGGAAAAAACCTATCTGGATTTGATGCAACAATATGCGCAGGGCAGGATCAAACCACCATTGCACAAAGACGCGCGCAAAGCGGCCGGTTTCACCGAGCAGGAATTACAATATTTAGAGGGGTTGTTATGACACATTGGTATTCATGGCAGGATATAAATTTAATAAATTGTAAAACGAAACTGATCGTGGTTTTGTGTTTTTCCATATTACTTACCGCCTGTGAGTCGATGGCTCCCGCCACCGGTGACGCGGCCAAAGTGAAGGATGAAAATCTCGGTGTCTTCATGATTTTTTCCGAACGCGAACAGGCCGGCACCGAGTTGTTCAAAAGCAGAATGTTTATCAACAAGTATTATATTTACATAAACGACGATCGTTTCCCGGATGATTTCCTGCTGTTCGACCGCCAAAAGCAAACCATATATACCGTCACGCATGTCAACAAAACCATTTTCGTGATCAAGCCCAAGGAAATAACCCGCGAGCCTCCTATCGAAATAAAATATGAAGCCGTGTCCCAGCCCAGTTCCGCGATTCCCAAGGTGAGCGGGCGCACCGCGACGCATTATCGTTACGACGCAAACGGCGTACATTGCTATGATGCGGTCACTCTGGAAAAAACGTTTTTACCGGATGTGGTGCAAGCACTGCGGGAATACCGCCTGGTATTGGCCGGTGAACACGCCAGCACTGTGCATGCCATGCCGCTTGAAACCCACGATGCCTGTGACCTGGCGCTCAATATCTATTACGCGGCCAAACACCTCGACACCGGCCTGCCTCTGCGGGAATGGGATCAACGGGGATATTTGAGATTTATGCTGGATTATCGCCTCGATTTCAAATTCGACGAGAACAAGTTCAATCTGCCTGCCGATTACAAGGAGTACTCCGTCGGCCAATAAGCGAACACCAAAATAGTGTTGATTCGTAAACAGAAGGATTTTCAACGCGAAAGCGCTAAGGCGCGAAGAATGAAGAATAAGAAATAACTAGAGCCTATCGTAAAAATGATAAGTTACCGCGATTTTTTTAGTTATTGGTAATTCCGAGATAGGTTCCGGAGATTCCTTTACTTACTTTCTTTGTGTCTCTGCGGCTTGGTTTTAAATTGCGCCATTGTATGAAAGGGCGCTTGCTATTGGTTTTTAGTTATTAGCCGATAGTTCAGGTTCCTGTTCCGGAATCCACAGGCAGGGACTGCAATTGGCATCCTTGTTTGCCGCACTCCAGCACGCTGCCCTGTTCATACCAGTCTCCCAACACGATACGTGTTCTTTCCCGGTTGTCCAAAACAAACTTGTGGATGCTGGGCCGGTGGGTATGACCGTGAATCATCTGGGTGACGCCGTGTTCCAGCATCACCTGTTCCACGGTGTGCTGATTTGCATCCATGATGTCCTGAGTCAGGCTGCCGGTCTGTTTTTTACTTTCCTCGCGCGCCTCTTTCGCCAGCGCGATACGTTCCGCAACGGGTTTGGCAAGGAAAGCCTGTTGCCACTGCGGATTACGCACCTGTTGCCGGAAGCGCATATAGGCAACATCATCTGTGCATAACAGGTCACCATGGCCGATCAGTGTTTTGGTGCCGTATAAGTCAATAATGCTGGGGTCAGGGAGCAGCCGGCAGCCGGTAAGCCCGGCAAAGCGGCCGCCCATTAAAAAATCACGGTTGCCATGCATGACAAACAGGCTGCGCCCGGATTCAGCATATTTCTTCAATGCGTCCACGACGGCTTGCGCATCCGGCGGAATAAAATCGTCGCCCAGCCACACTTCAAACAGGTCGCCGAGGATGTACAACGCGTCCGAGCGCGGCGCGCGGACAGACATGAAATCAAGAAACAGTTTGACAATGTCCGGACGTTCGCCCGAGAGATGCAAGTCTGAGATAAACAGCGTGCTCATGGCGTGGCAACCGCCGGTTCGCCGTCAATCCACGATTTCAATTTTTTCTATCATGATGTCTTTAACGGGTACATCCTGATGCCCCGCTTTGCTGGTGGTCGGCTGGCTCTTGATCTGATTAACGACATCCATGCCATTGACGACTTTGCCAAATACGCAATAACCCCAGCCATTGGAAGTTGGCGCGGTGAAGTTTAAAAATTTATTATCCGCCACATTAATAAAAAACTGCGCAGTGGCCGAGTGAGGATCCGGCGTGCGCGCCATGGCGATGGTGCCGATGTCGTTTTTCAAACCATTGTTGGCTTCGTTTTGAACAGGGCTGCGCGTTTGTTTTTGCGACATGCCGGGTTTGAATCCACCGCCCTGAATCATGAAACCATTGATGACCCGGTGAAACACCGTGCCATCATAAAAACCGTCCTTGACGTATTCCTCGAAATTTGCCGTGGTTTTCGGCGCCTTTTCATGGTTGAGTTCAATATCAATGGTGCCTAAGGATGTTTTCATTCTAATCATGGTTCAGTCCCGTGCTGGTAAATTAAGGTTGCTATTGGGCGGGTGCGGCTGTCACTACAGAGGCGTTCTCAATCACCACAGGTGATTGCGGCACGTCCTTGGGGAATGATCCACCCGGGCCGGTGGGGATTTTGCGGATCTTGTCGACTACATCCATACCTTGCACGACTTTGCCAAACACGGCATAACCCCAACCGCTGGCCGTTGCGGAACGGTAGTTCAGAAAATCGTTATTGACGACGTTAATAAAGAATTGTGAGGTCGCCGAATGCGGCGCGTTGGTTCTCGCCATTGCGACAGTGCCGCGGTCGTTACGCAGGCCGTTGTTGGCTTCGTTATCGATGGGCGCTTTGGCGCCCTTCTTTTGCATGGATTCAGTGAAGCCGCCGCCCTGAATCATAAAACCGTCAATGACGCGGTGGAAGATTGTGCCGCTGTAATAACCGTCATTCACATAGCCGAGAAAATTAGCGACGGTTTTGGGTGCTTTCTTGTCGTCGAGTTCTATGACAATATCGCCCACGTTGGTTTGCAGTTTGACAAGTGTTCCGGCGAAGGACACGCTGGCGGCGAAAACTGTTAGCACTAAGGCGATCACCCATTGCACGAAATTATGTTGCGGTGCATTCTTCATAAAAGTTTCCTTGTTTCCCTTATTTATACCGACGGACTGCAATGCTGACGCATTGCACTGACGAAAAAGTTTGTAGCCTGCAGCTGCCGGGCAGCCTGGCCGAATGTCTATCAACGGAATGCGGGCAGGGTAATGGATCAATTACTCCGCAATGCCCCGGTTTCCCGCGCAACGCCAATGATATAGCCTTTATGAAGGGAGCGAAAGACCAATATTGCGTGTAAAATAGTAAAAATCACTTGGCGATTAATGCATTAGCCGATATTTTACGCGCTTTGCAGGGAAAAGATGTGGCGCTTGCGGTTGCTGCCTGGATGAGCGGCCCATAATACATAACCGGCATTTGAAACAGTTTGATACGTATGCCAGACAAAATGGATGCAACATGTTACAGATATATAACAGCCTGACCCGGCAGAAAGAAATATTTACCCCCATCGACGAAAATAATGTCCGTATGTACGTGTGCGGTATGACGGTTTACGATTTCTGCCACGTTGGCCACGCCAGAGCCATGGTGGCGTTCGATGTGGTGTACCGTTATTTGCGGAAAATTTATGGCGCAGGTCATGTGACGTACGTGCGCAATATTACCGACATCGACGACAAAATTATCAGGCGGGCGCAGGAAAATAACGAGGAACCCGGCGCGCTGACGGAACGTTTTATCGAGGAAATGTACCGGGATGCGGATGCGCTCGGTGTGTTGCGTCCGGACCACGAACCCCGGGCCACGCAACATATCGATGAGATTATCGCCATGATAAAAGTCCTGATGAAAAGAGGACTGGCTTACCAAAAACCGGGAAGCGATGTTTTTTATGATGTGAGCAAATTTGAAACCTATGGGGATTTGTCCGGGAAAAAGCCGGATGAATTGCGCGCCGGGGCGCGCGTGGAAGTGGATGAAAACAAGGATGATCCCCTGGACCGCGTGCTATGGAAACTGGCCAAATCCGGGGAACCGGCCTGGGATTCGCCGTGGGGGCCGGGCCGTCCCGGCTGGGATATCGAGTGCTCCGCCATGTCCACTCAATGCCTGGGCAATCATTTTGATATCCATGGCGGCGGGCTGGATTTGCAGTTTCCTCATCATGAAAATGAAATCGCGCAAAGCGAAGGCGCTACCGGCGAGAAATTTGTCAATGTGTGGATGCATAACGGGCATGTGCGCGTGGACGACGAGAAGATGTCAAAGTCTCTGGGTAATTTTTTCACCATCCGCGAAGTGCTGGGAAAATATGATCCTGAGGTAATTCGCTATTTTATAGTCAACAGCCACTACCGCAGTCCGTTGAATTATTCTGATCAGCATCTGGAAAACGCCAAAAGCGGTTTAACAACGTTGTATACGGCATTGCGCGGCCTGATGTGCGGAAGCGAAGCGGAAGAAATCAAAAATGAATTCTCCGGACGGTTTTACGAAGCGATGGATGATGACTTCAATACGCCCAAAGCCATTGCCGTGTTATTTGAACTCGCGCGTGAATGCAACAAGCACAAATCCTCCGATCCGTTAAGCGCGGCGCCTTATGCGGCGCAATTGAAACAGCTGGGCGCGTTGCTGGGATTATTGCAGCGCGATCCCGAAGCGTTCCTCAAATCGGACACCGGCGAATCCGCGAGCGGGTTAACAGCCATTCAGATTGAATCCCTGATTGACCGGCGCAATGCGGCGCGCCGCGGCAAGCATTTTGTGGAAGCTGACCGCATACGTGATGAACTGGCGTCAAAGGGAGTAGTTCTGGAAGATGGCGCAGGCGGGACAACCTGGCGCCGCGAATAACGCGGATAATTGTTATTTTTTAGCGTGCAGGGATTCGGCGGCGTCGATGGTGTTTTGCAGTAACGTTGCCACGGTCATAGGACCAACGCCGCCAGGCACGGGAGTGATCCACGCCGCGTGGTGTTTGGCGGTTTCAAAATCGATATCGCCCACCAGCTTGCCCGCCTGGTCACGGTTAATGCCAATATCAATTACAATGGCGCCGTCTTTTATCCATTCGCCGTGAACAATGGATGGTTTGCCGACGGCAACGACCAGCAAATCGGCGTTGCGAACGTGACGCTGCAGATCCTTGGTGAAACGGTGACAGACGGTGACGGTGCAGCCGGCCAGTAACAGCTCCAGCGCCATCGGTCTTCCCACATGATTGGAAGCGCCGACCACGACAGCATCCAGGCCCAACAATGGGACTCCGGTTTTTTCCAATAGCGTCATGACTCCGCGCGGGGTGCAGGAACGTAGCACGGGTTGCCGTATGGTCAGGCGCCCGATGTTATACGGATGGAAGCCGTCGACATCTTTATCAGGGCGAATCCGTTCGATAATGGTTTCCGAGGGAATATGGGCTGGCAGTGGCAATTGAACCAGAATGCCGTCGATGGTGTCATCCGCATTGAGATCGTCGATAAGTTTCAATAATTCCTCGGCGCTGGCGGAGGCGGGTAAATCGTAAGCCAGCGATTTAAAACCCACTTCTTCGCAGGCTTTGCGTTTGCTGCCGACATATACCTGAGAGGCGGGATCCTGGCCCACCAGAATCACGGCCAATCCGGGAGCGCGCAGGCCCCTGGCGATACGCTGGTCCACACGCTGTTTGATATTCTGGCGCAAAGCCGCTGCAATGGCTTTTCCATCAATAATTTGGGCTGTCATAACGTGGGTGCTGTTCTTTGCCGTCCTGGACGGTAAGAGCTGATTAGCTCTGGGTCATAAAATAAGTGGCGCTATGATCGCATGCCGGTATTGAAATCGCCAAGTTTGAATTGCGGCATGGAACTTCAATCAGGCGGGGAAAGTCTTTAAAACGGATGTTATCCATGCTGGCCGCTTGCCGTGCTTGCGTAATGCAGCCAACATCCGTATCATGCGCAGTCTTTTCAGAATTGCTTGTAATATCGCGGATTTGAGCATGCAGCCCATGGATAGCGCATCCGCAATATTGAAGTTATAATTAGCAGCACCGGGGTATAGCGCAGTCTGGTAGCGCGCCTGCTTTGGGAGCAGGATGTCGGGAGTTCAAATCTCTCTACCCCGACCAAATTTCGATCTATTTTGCCACAAGGCGCCTTGGAGTAACCCTGTTCAAGGTGCCTTTACTATTATAGGCGCACGCGTTTTTGCGATAGGAATGCGCCCGTAGCTCACTCGGATAGAGCATCGGCCTTCTAAGCCGAGGGTAGCAGGTTCGAATCCTGCCGGGCGCGCCAGATTTCGCGCATATTTGAATTTATCTGGCATCGGCGTTGAAGAAAATACATAATATGGCGCGTGTACTGGTTCACCTCACCTGGTGTGGTCAGACATAAAGTACAGTATTACACAGTTATAAGAATCAATGGTGGCTGTAGCTCAGTTGGTAGAGCACAGGATTGTGGCTCCTGGTGTCGTGGGTTCGATCCCCATCAGCCACCCCAGTATTTCCCCTTCGTTGCGGAAATTGGCGCGTGCGGCGGACGCGGGCCGTTAGCTCAGTTGGTAGAGCAGGAGACTCTTAATCTCTTGGTCCAAGGTTCGAGTCCTTGACGGCCCATCATTTTATTTACACATCGTACGCTTAAGCCTGTTTTTCTTGTATCTTGGCCCAGGTATCGCGCAGTGTCACCGTGCGGTTGAAGACCAGGCGCTCCGCGGTTGAGTGACGGTTGTCGACACAAAAATATCCCTCACGCTCGAATTGAAACGTATCACCCGCCTTGGCGGTGCCGAGACTTTTTTCCGCCTTGCAGTGCTCCATTATAACCAGTGAATCCGGATTGAGCTGATCCTTAATGTCGGCGCTTTTACTGATTACCAGCGGATCGTCCGCGCGAAACAGCCGGTCATAGAGCCGGACTTCCACATCAACGCAATCGGTAGCGGAAACCCAGTGGATGACGCCTTTCACCTTGCGTCCTTCGGGATTCTTGCCCAATGTTTTTTCGTCATGACGGCAGCGCAGTTCAATGATATTGCCATCGTTATCCTTGACGACTTGTTCACACTTGATGACATACGCGCCGCGCAGCCGCACTTCACCGCCGGGAATCAGCCGCTTGTAATCCTTGGGCGGATTTTCTTCGAAATCACTGCGGTCGATATAGATTTCCCGCGTAAACGGGATTTCCCGTTTGCCGAGCGTTTCCGTTTTCGGGTGGTTGATGAAAACCAGCATTTCTGTTTTATCAGCCGGGACGGATTCGATCACCACTTTTAAGGGATTCAAAACACACATGGCGCGCGGCGCGTTGGCATCGAGATCTTCGCGAATGCAGTTTTCAAGGACACCCATTTCGATCACGGTATCGACTTTAGTAATACCAATGCGGTCGCAAAAATCCCGGATGGACTCCGGCGTATAGCCACGGCGCCGGATGCCGGCGATGGTTGGCATGCGCGGATCATCCCAACCGTCCACGAATTTACGCGTGACAAGTTCGTTGAGTTTGCGTTTACTCATGACGGTGTGTTCGAGGGACAGGCGCGCGAACTCGATCTGCTGCGGATGGCAATCAATGGTGATGTTATCCAGCGTCCAGTCATACAAGGGGCGGTGGTCTTCAAACTCCAGTGTGCACAGGGAGTGGGTAATGCCTTCCAGCGCATCCGCAATCGGATGCGAATAATCATACATGGGATAGATGCACCATTTGTCGGCTGTCTGGTGATGGGAGGCGTGCAGGATACGGTACATGACTGGGTCGCGCATATTAATGTTGGGTGAGGCCATGTCAATTTTGGCGCGCAGCACGTGTTCGCCATCCTTGAATTCTCCGGCGCGCATGCGTGTGAACAAATCCAGGTTCTCTTTTACGGAACGGTTGCGGTAAGGGCTGTCAATGCCGGGTTCGGTCAGCGTGCCGCGGGTCCGGCGAATTTCCTCCGCGGATAAACTGCAGACGTATGCTTTGCCTTTATTGATGAGTTCAACGGCATAATCATAAAGCTGGTCGAAATAATCTGAGGTGTATTTAACATCACCTGCCCATTCAAAACCCAACCAGTGTACGTCTGCCAAAATGGAATTCACATAATCAATGTCTTCCTTGGTGGGATTGGTGTCATCAAAACGCATGTTGCAAGTGGCGTTGGGGTAGTCTTCCGCGATGCCGAAATTCAGACATATTGATTTGGCATGACCAATATGCAGGTACCCGTTGGGTTCGGGAGGAAAGCGGGTCGCGACTCGCCCGCCATGTTTATTGGTTTCCAGATCTTGGTTGATAATGTGACGAATAAAATTAACAGGCGCGGGTTTTTCAGGGGTAGTCATATCTGCGTTTCGATCCTTATTCAACTTCAGATTCCGTGATGGCAAAACAGCAAACTACAGGTCAGTCACCATTTGCCAGAACTGATAAAACTGCCAAAGCTTAGCGTATCTATGGCATTTAATAAATGCTTGTTTTTAAGGGTATGTTTGTTAATAACCCGGAGGGGGCGGCATAGTAAAAAATTATTAAATAGTGTAGGATACGCCCCCTTAAGCGCTGATTTCGTTGTGCTTTGCGGCTGCGTTTACGTCAGTGATGAAAGTACCGGGAGAGAAGTTTTGTATCGGCCCGGCTGGAAAAATTTGCGAAAGTGGCGGAACTGGTATTTACAAGCTCTTAATGAGCGGAGCGAAGTTTAGAGATTCTTAAGGTGAATGCTCAGATCAATACTTGTTCTGGTGAATTTTTCTAATCGCCAGTTTAGTATGCGAATGTGGCGGAATTGGTAGACGCGCTGGATTTAGGTTCCAGTGGGGTAACCCGTGAGAGTTCGAGTCTCTCCTTTCGCACCAATACTTTCAGCGGAGCCGGTTATTCGTTGTGGCAATTTTAACGGCAGGGTTGGGATAACAGCCGTGGCCGGATAGCAAGCTGACTTGCCGCCAACTATCATAAAAAATCAGTGTCTACCCAATTGAAATTCATGACGAGGATGTGTGAGCTATGCAAGTTTCCATAGAAACGACCAGCGGTTTAGAACGCCGCATGACGGTGCAGATTCCCAAAGACAGGCTTGAGAAGGAAGTTCAGGCGCGGCTGAAACAATTAGCCGGCAGGGCCAAAATCCAGGGATTCCGGCCGGGCAAAGTGCCAATGAATGTGATCAAGCAGCGTTATGGCGGCCAGGTCGAACAGGAGGTCATGGGGGAGATGATTCAGTCCAGTTACGTTGAAGCCCTGACTCAGCAAAACTTGCGCCCGGTTGGTATGCCGCATATACAGCCTGCTGAAACCAGCAAAGAATCCGGAGAGATGGCCTACACCGCGACCTTTGAAGTGTATCCTGATATTACCATTAAGGGATTGGACGAAATAAAAGTAGAGCGGCCTGTGTTGGAAATCAGTGAACAGGATATGGACGATATGCTGCAAACCATCCGCAAGCAGCGTAAACAATGGAAGGAAACGGACCGCGCCGCTGAAAATGGCGACCGGGTGGTCATCGATTTTGAAGGTTTTATGAATGGCGAGCCGTTCGAAGGTGGAACCGCCAAGGAATATGCCGTGGAAATCGGCGCCAAACGCATGATTCCGGGATTTGAGGATCAACTGGCGGGTATTAAAGCGGGCGAAGAACGTACTTTAAAACTTAAATTTCCTGCCGAATATCATTCCAGGGATCTGGCTGGCAAAGATGTTGAATTCAAGGTTTCTGCACGCAAGGTTGAAATGCCGGAATTGCCTGAACTCAACGACGAATTTGCCGCGTCCTTTGGTATTACCGAAGGTGGTTTGCTGGCGTTACGTGAGCAGGTGAAAGAAAATATGCAGCGCGAAGCGGAGCAAAAAATTCGCACCCAGGTTAAACGTCAGGTTCTGGATGGCATTCTGAATCAGAATCCGGTCGATTTGCCCAAAGTGCTTATCGACAATGAGATTGAACACTTAATTCAGCAACAACGTCAGGCGCTGGGTTTGTCGGAAGGGAACCAATCGCAGGATATAGATCCTAAGTTATTTGAAGATCAGGCTAGACGAAGGGTCGCTTTAGGGCTAATTTTATCTGAGCTGGTCAAACAAAATAACTTGAAAGTTGAGCCGGCCAAATTGCGCAAAACCCTCGAAAATATTGCCGCGAGTTATGAACGGCCGGAAGAGGTTATTAAGTATTACTATGGTGACAAAGAACGCTTGTCTGAGATTGAGAATCTTGTGTTGGAAGACGAGGCGATAGACTGGGTAGTAACCAAAGCGTCAGTCACTGACAGGAAAATATCGTTCAGCGAGTTGATGAATCCGACAGCAGCAGAGTGAACATCGAAGCAATTAAGGTGAATGTTTAAATGAAAAATAGCAGTGTTAGCGATATCCAAGGTCTAAATCTGGTCCCCATCGTTGTTGAACAATCCGCGCGCGGGGAACGGTCTTATGATATCTATTCACGTCTGCTCAAAGAGCGGGTAGTGTTTTTGGTTGGCCCTGTTGATGATTACTCGGCGAATGTCATCGTAGCGCAACTATTGTTTCTGGAATCCGAAAATCCTGACAAGGATATTCACTTGTACATTAACTCGCCAGGTGGTTCCGTTACCGCAGGGCTGGCAATTTACGACACGATGCAGTTTATAAAATGTAACGTAAGCACCATGTGCATTGGCCAGGCGGCCAGCATGGGGGCGCTTTTGCTGACAGGTGGCGCCAAAGGCAAGCGCTTTTGCCTGCCCCATGCCAGAATGATGATTCATCAACCTTTGGGCGGAGTTCAAGGACAGGCTTCTGATATTGAGATCCATGCCCGGGAAATTCTGCAAGTTCGTGAAAGACTTAATAAAATTATGTCCCACCACACGGGACAGCCGATGGAAAAGATCGAAATCGACACTGATCGCGATAATTTCATGAGTGGTCCACAGTCGGTTGAATACGGCCTTATCGACAAAGTACTGACGAACCGTGCGGGTATTTCGTCTGAATAGGTTTGCGTAAGCGTCTGAAATATATTACCTTTGTTAAAGATTGTTGCGATGCGTTCCTCTTTGAAGTTAAAGTAACAATTGGGCTAGACGATATCAAAATTGAGACTGCGGGAAAGTAAAACCAACGACTTTCCGCGCTGTCTACGTATGAAGAGGTAAGATATGCCAGACGACAAGCACACTAAAGGTGACGACGGCGGCAAGCTTTTATATTGTTCGTTTTGCGGAAAAAGTCAGCACGAAGTTCGTAAACTGATTGCTGGGCCTTCGGTTTTTGTCTGCGATGAATGCGTGGAATTATGTAACGACATCATCCGCGAAGAAGTCGAAGAGAAGTCATCCAACCTTAGTGGAAGCAAACTTCCAACACCGCACGAAATCAACAAGATTCTCGATGAATATGTCATCGGGCAGCCACGCGCCAAGAAGATTCTCGCTGTCGCGGTATATAACCATTACAAGCGGTTAGAGGCAGCGCACAAGAAAGACGATGTCGAACTGGCGAAAAGTAATATTCTGTTAATTGGTCCTACCGGCAGCGGCAAAACACTATTGGCTGAAACCCTCGCCCGCTTGCTCAATGTGCCATTCACCATCGCTGATGCCACGACATTAACCGAAGCCGGTTATGTGGGTGAAGACGTTGAGAATATTATCCAGAAGCTGTTACAGAAATGTGACTACGACGTTGAAAAAGCTCAAACCGGAATTGTGTATATTGACGAAATTGACAAGATTTCCCGCAAATCGGACAACCCGTCGATTACCCGCGACGTATCCGGTGAAGGCGTGCAGCAAGCCTTGTTAAAACTTATCGAAGGTACAATCGCATCGGTGCCGCCACAAGGCGGGCGCAAGCATCCTCAACAGGAATTCCTCCAGGTTAACACTTCGAACATCCTGTTTATATGCGGTGGTGCGTTTGATGGCCTGGAACGGATAATTCGTGACCGTTCTGAAAAGAGCGGCATCGGTTTCTCCGCTCAGGTGCAAAGCAAGCAAGACAAGAAGAGTATCGGTGAAGTGCTGGAAACTGTGGCGCCGGAAGATTTGGTTAAGTATGGCCTCATCCCGGAATTTGTCGGGCGTCTGCCTGTTATCGCGACTTTGAAAGAACTGGATGAAGACGCACTGGTGCGTATCCTGACTGAACCGAGAAATGCGATAACCAAGCAGTATGCAAAATTGTTCGAGATGGAAAATTGTGAACTGGAATTTCGCGCCGAAGCGCTTTACGCGGTTGCTCGCAAGGCCATGGAACGCAAAACCAGTGCGCGTGGATTACGTTCCATCCTGGAGTACGTACTGCTGGACACGATGTATGATTTACCTTCGATGGAAGGACTGAGCAAGGCTATTGTTGACGAGGATGTTATCGAAAACAAATCCAAACCCTTGCTGATATTCGAAGGTGGAGAACAAAGCCGAGCCGCATCAGATTGATGCGGCATGACTGAATTGACGCGAAAGCGTGATCCTATGCACAAAATTTTCGCTTCCAGCAGGCAAATGTTAGTGATACTGGCATAATAATTGTGCGAAATTTGTCGAACCAGAGTCCCTTGAAGTCAATATGCAACGCCCGCACATACTAAGCTAGTTAGTATGGCAAACGAATTGCACAGAATTAACAGGTTAGGCGTTACACAATAATTGTTTCGGAGGTGTTGCAATCGCTTAATTAGTGTTCCCGAACGGAAGTTGGACTATGGACCGCGTGTGTAACGCGTAGGAAACAGCGATCACTAATTATAAGTTTGGATGCACCTTCTCAACTGGAGAGGGATAAATATGTCTGAAGAAGACAAGGTTTCCGATATCGTTAATGACCAGCTTCAGGTGATGCCGGTACTGCCGTTGCGCGATGTGGTAGTGTACCCATACATGGTCATTCCACTATTCGTTGGCAGGGAAAAATCCATTCTTGCTCTGGAAGCGGCGATGGAGGAAAACAAACGAATTTTGCTGGCCGCGCAAAAAAACGCATCGCAGGATGAGCCGGAAGCGGAAGATCTTTACAAGATTGGCACCATCGCCAATATTCTGCAATTGCTGAAGCTGCCTGATGGCACCATCAAGGTGCTGGTTGAAGGCAGCGAACGCGCGCGCATTCTGCATCTCATGGGCACCGACGATTACTTCAAAGCCCAGATTACCAAAGTCGAATCACCGGATTCCGCCAAGCTTGATGAGCGCGAAGCCGAAGTGCTTATGCGTTCCGTGATGGCGCAATTTGACCAGTATGTCAAACTTAGCAAGAAAGTTCCTCCCGAAATTCTTTCGTCATTATCCAGTATCGATGAGCCGGGCCGCCTGGCGGATACTATCGCCGCGCATATGTCATTAAAGATTGAAGAGAAACAGAAGATTATCGAGATCATCAGCTTGCGCGAACGGCTGGAACACCTGATTGGATTAATGGAAGCCGAGATTGATTTGTTGCAGGTCGAGAAACGCATCCGCGGGCGGGTGAAACGTCAAATGGAAAAAAGCCAGCGCGAATATTATTTGAATGAGCAGATGAAAGCCATTCAAAAAGAGCTGGGCGATCTGGAAGAAGGACATAATGAAGTGGATGACCTCACCCGCAAGATCGAAGAAGCGGGTATGTCCAAAGAGGCGAAAGAAAAAGCCGAATCCGAATTAAACAAGCTCAAAATGATGTCGCCCATGTCGGCGGAAGCGACGGTGGTGCGCAACTATATTGATTGGCTGGTCAACGTGCCGTGGAAAAAACGCAGCAAGGTGCGCAATGACTTGGCTACCGCGGAAGAAGTACTCGAAACCGACCACTATGGTCTGGAAAAAGTGAAGGAACGCATTCTTGAATATCTGGCGGTGCAACAACGCGCCAAAAAAGCCAAGAGTCCGATCCTGTGCCTGGTGGGTCCGCCGGGCGTAGGTAAAACCTCGCTGGGTAAATCCGTTGCGCGCGCGACCAATCGCAAATTCATACGCATGTCGTTGGGCGGTGTGCGTGATGAAGCGGAGATCCGCGGTCACCGCCGTACTTACATCGGCTCCATGCCAGGCAAGATAATTCAGAACCTGACAAAAGCCGGAACGCGTAATCCACTGTTCCTGCTTGATGAAATTGACAAGATGGCCATGGACTTTCGTGGTGATCCGGCATCGGCATTACTGGAAGTATTGGATCCCGAACAGAACAACACGTTCAACGACCATTATCTGGAAGTCGACTATGACCTGTCGGATGTCATGTTTGTGGCGACCGCCAATACCATGAACATACCAGGGCCACTGCTGGACCGAATGGAAGTGATTCGCATATCTGGCTATACGGAAGATGAAAAGGTCAACATTGCCCAGCGTTATCTGGTCAAGAAACAAATTAAGGCTAACGGATTGAGCGAGTCTGAGCTGGAGATCAGCGAATCGGGCATACGGGATATCATCCGTTTTTACACCCGTGAAGCCGGTGTGCGGAATCTGGAGCGTGAAATTTCAAAAATTTGCCGTAAGGTTGTGAAGAACATCCTGCTGAAAGAAAGCGGCAAGCAGGCGCAACCTGTCACCATTACCAGCGAAAACCTGGAAGAATATCTGGGTGTGAAACGCTTTCGCTTTGGCCGCGCAGAAGAGAAAGACCAGTTGGGACAGGTCACCGGTCTTGCATGGACCGAAGTCGGCGGCGAATTGCTTTCCATCGAAGCAGTCCTCGTGCCAGGCAAAGGCAAACATGTGATTACCGGTCAGTTGGGTGATGTCATGAAAGAGTCGGTTCAGGCGGCGATGACCGTAGTGCGCAGCCGCGCCAAAATGCTGGGAATCGAAGCCGTGGAATTTTACGAGAAAAATGACATTCATATCCATGTGCCGGAAGGCGCCGTACCCAAGGATGGACCGAGCGCCGGTATAGCCATGTGCACGGCGATCGTTTCCGTGCTGACCGGGATCCCGGTACGTTCCGATGTTGCCATGACAGGTGAAATTACGCTGCGTGGCGAAGTATTGCCAATCGGCGGCTTGAAGGAAAAATTGCTCGCCGCGCATCGAGGAGGCATCAAAACCGTTTTGATACCCAAGGAAAACAGCCGGGATCTGGCGGAGATTCCTGAGAATATCAAAGAACGTCTGGATATCCGTACCGTGCGTTGGATTGACGAAGTGCTTGAAGTGGCGCTGACCAAAATGCCCAAACCGTTGCCAGGCAGCGAGGGAAAAGAAGCCGTGGCTGTCGAACAAAAAAGTTCAGATGAAGCGGAGAATTTGATCAGAACCCACTAAAGGCACACTGAAATTACAATTACAGTACAATAAATATTCAGACAAACAGGAAAAAATTGCGCAAAAGTCATTGGATTTTGACTTTTGCGCATTACAATTAAGACTGGTCCCAAAAGCATTCGCCGTAACTTTTCGATAAGACTCCACATTGATAAATCCGGCGTGGCAAAAATTTACACGCGGTTATCAAAAGTCTTTGCTTGACCCATCTGGAACCCATTGGTATAAAGCCTGTCCCTTTTTTAAAGGACTTCGTTTTATTAACCGCAATTCCCGATTTAAGCAAGACAGTTGATGATGAGTGGTGCAGGCTAAAATGATGGTAGATGTGGCATGGCAGTACTGGCGCTGTGCTCGCAGGACTGGAATTACCTAAGGACTAACTTTTTCTATAAACTTTTTATCTTTTTATTATAAAAGAAAGAACAAAATGAGGGGTACCGTGTGTGAATAAACAAGAATTAATAGATGCAGTAGCCGAGAGTGCGGATTTATCCAAAGCAGCTGCCAGCCGGGCAGTGGATGGAATGATTAACGCGATTTCAGACGCGTTGAGTAAAGGTGACCAGGTTACGCTGGTAGGATTTGGTACATTTCTGGTTCGTGAACGCGCCGCACGCACCGGACGCAATCCTCGTACTGGGGAGCCCATTGAAATTGCAGCTGCCAAAAATCCATCATTTAAGGCTGGAAAAGCGCTGAAGGATGCCGTAAACTAGCGCGCTTTCGCTGGGTGGTTAGCTCAGCTGGGAGAGCATCGCCCTTACAAGGCGAGGGTCGTAGGTTCGATCCCTACACCACCCACCATTTTTTTGTGTAACTTTTTTGTGTAACTTTTTGTGTAAGTAAAGGAGCGGTAGTTCAGCTGGTTAGAATACCCGCCTGTCACGCGGGTGGTCGCGGGTTCGAGTCCCGTCCGCTCCGCCATACGGACCAGCAAAGGCGTTCCCAATCGGAGCGCCTTTCAGTTGCAGCATTTTGTGACTCTTACTAATTTATAAATCATAAACAAACATTCTTCGAATCATTTGCTTAGTTATTTTTGTCGGCGCCACATTAAATGCTCGGTTACATTAGAGAAAGCGTACAAGGTTGGATCGCCTGGGCGATCGTCATACTTCTGATCATTCCCTTTGCCCTGTGGGGCATCAATGAATACTTCGGCACCGGTGGCAAGCTCGTCGTGGCGAATGTCAATGGCGAAGAAATCACACAGCAGGCCTACCAACGTGAATTTTATCTGCAGCGCGACCGCCTGCGCGAAATGTTTGGCGAACAGTTCAATCCATCATTGATGGACGCGCAAATCAAGCAGAAAGCATTGGATGACATTATTAACCGTGAAGTTATCGTGCAAGCCGCAGATGCGGCGGGATACCGGATTTCTGATGGTTTTCTGGTGCAGACTATCCAGGGATTTGAAGCTTTCCAGGAAAACGGCGCGTTCTCCAGCAAACTGTACAAGCAGCAGCTTAGTGCGCAGGGCGAATCACCTGATACCTTTGAGTATCGCATACAACGCGCGGTGCTCTCACAGCAAATGTATTCCGGCGTGGCTGCCACACCTGTTGTGACCAAGTATGACGTGGATTACCTGTTGAAGTTGCAGGAACAGACACGCGACATCAGTTACATGGTTTTAAAGGCAGATGCTCTCAAACAAGATGCGGATGCCACCGAAGAAGCGATCAAACAATACTACGACCAGAACAGTGTCCGGTACATGACGCCCGAAATGGTGAGCCTGCAATATCTTGAACTTAACGTGAAAGACCTTGCGACGGATCAGCAGCCGACTGAAGAAGAGCTGAAGCAGTTTTATGAAGAACGTTCGAACCTCTATGTAACTCCGGAAGAACGCCGCACCCGCCACATCCTGATAACCGTGGATGCCGGCGCTTCTGAAGAACAGATCCAGGCGGCAAAAAACAAAGCAACTGATTTACGCAAACAAATCACCGAAGGCGCCGATTTTGAAAAGCTGGCCAGGGAACATTCGAACGACCCGGGCTCCGCGCAACTGGGTGGCGATATAGGATTTTTTGGTAAGGATTCGCTTGATCCGGCCTATGAAAAAGCAATGTATTCCCTTAAAGTGGGCGAGGTGAGTGAGCCGGTGCTGAGCGCGTTTGGATATCACATCATTAAGCTCGAGGAAATACGCGAAGAAAAAGCCAGACCCTTCGAAGACGTGAAAGCGTCGCTGATTACCGAATATCAGCAAGGTATCGCCGAGCGCAAATTTTTTGAGCTGTCGGAAAAACTCACCAACATGGCTTATGAAGTGCCCGATACGCTGGAAGACTCCGCAGGCGCAACTGGCCTGCAAATCAAAACCACGGATTTGTTTCCACAAACCGGCGGCGCGGGCATTGCGTCCAATCCCAAAGTTGCGGCGGCGGCCTTCAGTGAGGATTTGTTGAAGCAAGGCTACAACAGCGAACCCATAAGTATTGGTGAAAATCATGTGGTCGTAATCCGGGTCAAGGACCATCAGGAAGCGAAATTAAAACCGTTTGAAGAAGTCAAGGACGCAATCAAGGCGCAGCTCATTAGCGAAAAAGCGCAACAACGCGCCAACCAACAAGGTTTGACAATTATCGAACAGTTGACCAAAGGCGAGGCAACACCGGAAGCGGCCGCCAAAATTGTAAACGTTGAGTGGAAGAAAGCGGGTGAATTGAAACGGACCGACCGCACTATCGATGGCAAAATTGTTCAGCAGGCCTTTAAAATGCCAAGACCAGCGCAAGGTAAAACTGGCTTCAGTGGTGTGGCATTGGCATCCGGTGATTACGCAATAGTGGGACTTGGCAAGGTTACTGATGGCGATGTGGCAAAAATAGAACAGGCAAAACGCGAGACACTGATGCGAAACCTTTCCGGAATCCGCGGTGAAGAAGCATTCGTCAACCTTCTACAAAACCTGAAAGAAAATTCAAGTATCGTTGTGCTCGAAGACAATCTCTAGCATCTGCTTTCCATTATTTCCTGACTTCATTTCTTTCTAGAACCTATCTGTAAATTTATCAGTTAGCGATTCCAAAGGGCGCATTTTAAATCCGTCGGAGGCATGGATCCCGCCGTTGAACTTGCAAAGTGGGATTTATAGCGTGTTTTGAAATTCGCCCCTTGGGGTCGATAACTTGCTTTTTGGGCCTTCCGAAGCAGAAATGTAATTTTGAGATAAGATCTATTGAGCGTTCCGTGATTTGCCTCCCCCGGTAAGGAGTGACATAATTTTACCGGCACCCGGCCGGATATGACATGTTGCGGAAATCCATCCGGCCGCCACATTGCATCCAACTGTCACTACATATCAAAAAGGACAGGTTATGCCAAAAATAAAACTCCACTGGCAAATCGTGATTGCGCTCGTGCTCGCCATAATTGCCGGCTCGATTACCGGTACGGATATGGGCGTTGCGGGTTTCACTTTTTATAACCTCTACGCATTTGTTGGTGCCTTGTTTCTCAATGCGCTTAAAATGCTGATTGTTCCTCTTGTCGCATCATCCATTGTCATTGGTATCGCGGGTATGAGCGGTCATCATGCTCTAGGGCGCATGGGCGGCAAAACCATACTCTATTATATGGCCACCAGTCTGATTGCCATTCTTATCGGGCTCGCCGTGGTGAATATCACTACTCCGGGTATTGTTGATGGTCAGCCCGCCAGGGATATGATTGGCTTGTCCAGCGATATAGAAGAGATCAAGTCAAAAGTTGAAGATAAAAGCGCTGGGGATATTGCGGAAGTGTTTCTGCGCATGATTCCCCCCAATATTGTCTACGCAGCGGCTGACGGGCAAATGTTGGGACTGATTTTTTTCAGTTTGTTGTTCGGATTCTTCATGACGAAGATAGATCACCCTGGCGCTGAAACTATTTATAACTTCTGGAACGCCATTTATAACATCATGATGTTAATAACCGATTGGGTCATGAAGTTCGCGCCCATCGGTGTGTTTGCCCTGGTCGCCAAGGTCGTGGCAAGCACGGGTTTCGATGCGTTCCGGCCGCTCGCGGTGTTTTTTATCACAGTGCTGTTTGCTCTCGCGGTGCACTTTTTTATCGTGTTGCCGTTGCTGTTGAAATTACTTGGCCGCGTTAGTCCGCTTCGGCATTACCGGGCCATGGCGCCGGCATTGTTAACGGCTTTCTCAACAAGTTCATCATCGGCGACATTGCCTCTAACACTGGAGTGCGTGGAGAAGAACGCCGGCGTATCCAACCGCACCTCCAGTTTTGTTTTACCTCTGGGCGCCACTATCAACATGGATGGCACCGCGTTATATGAATGCGTTGCCGCGATGTTTATTGCGCAGGCTTATGGGCTGGAGCTGGGATTCGCGGTGCAATTCACCATTGTGATCGTGGCGTTGCTGACTTCCATTGGCGTGGCCGGAATTCCCGCCGCCAGCCTGGTTGCCATTTCCATCATATTGACCACCATCGGATTGCCCATTGAAGGCGTTGGATTGATACTGGCTGTGGACCGTATTCTTGATATGTGCCGCACCACCGTAAATGTCTTCAGCGACACCTGCGGCGCCGTGATTATCGCCAGGAGCGAAGGCGAAGAGAATATTCTAAAGGCCTGAATCCAGGCCAGTGATTCTTGAAAAGAAGTATATACCAGTATATACTTTAAAAATGTTTATTTTAGAATTGGTTCAAACGCTCGAACAGCATAAGGTTAAATATGCAATAGTGGGGGGGTATGCCGTCGCATTGCATGGCGCTGTCAGAGGCACAATTGATGTGGACATTGTTGTGCAACTTAATAAATCCGCATTCAGAAAAGCGGAAATGGCATTGCTTGAGCTGGGCCTGAAGCCCAGGTTGCCGCTGTCCTCAGAAGACGTATTTAATTTCCGGGAGGAATATATTAGAAATAAGAATTTGACAGCGTGGTCGTTTGTAAATGCGGATAAGCCAACAGATATGGTGGATATCATTATTACTGAAGATCTGAACAAAATAAAAACCGTGATAAAGACCCTGGGCGGAAAAAAAATCCAGATTGCCAGCATTGATGATCTGATACGAATGAAAAGTAAAACTGGAAGAAAGCAGGATATTGAAGATGTAAAGGCGCTGAAGGAATTGCAATGAGACCCGTGCAGTATTTTACCAGAGAATATCTGGAACAATGTAAAAAGCTGTCGACTAAAGATATTCTGGAATTTCTGGAAGCATTCCGTTTGATGCAGCAGCTGGAAGACAAAACCAGGTTAATCAGTATAAAGATACCTGAAACCATGCTTTCAGCGTTTAAAAAAAAATGCGAACTTAATAATATTAAATATCAGACTAAAATAAAGCAGTTGATGAAAGAATGGTTAGAGTCAGGTTAACTTCTTTATGGATCGTTTAGCCCCTTCGTTAAGGGGCTAAAGGGTTTTACGTAGCGGAAGAATTATTCGCCGGAAGTATCCATTCTTGCCATACCGGTAATATTATAACCGGCATCCACATATGTGATTTCCCCGGTAATACCCGATGCCAGATCCGAGCATAGGAACGCCGCGGCGTTGCCGACTTCTTCGATGGTGACATTGCGGCGCAGCGGCGTATTCTTTTCGTTGTAGTCCAGCATGGCGCGGAAGTTTTTAATACCTGATGCGGCGAGAGTGCGAATCGGCCCGGCGGAAATTCCGTTAACGCGGATGCCTTGGGGTCCGAGGTTCGCCGCCATGTAACGCACGTTGGCTTCCAGTGAAGCTTTGGCTAATCCCATCACGTTGTAATTCGGCAGCACACGTTCCGCCCCCAGATAACTCAGGGTGATCAGCGCGCCATTGCGGCCCTGCATCATCGGCCGGCCGGCCTTGGCCAATGCGGTAAAACTGTAAGAGCTGATTTCATGGGCGATTCGGAAACCTTCGCGTGTTGTGGCGTCAACATATTCACCTTCCAATTCTTCGCGCGGCGCGAACGCGACCGAATGCACGATGATATCCAGGCTGTCCCAACTGTCGCGCAGAGAAGAAAACACGTTATTGATTTCATCATCACTGGCTACGTCGCAAGGAAACGTCAACGAGGAACCGAATTCTTCGGCCATTTTTTCGACACGTGGTTTGAGCTTGTCGTTTTGATAGGTAAACGCTAATTCCGCGCCTTCACGGCGCATGGCGTGCGCGATGCCCCAGGCAATTGAACGATTACTAGCCAATCCGACAATCAGCGCACGTTTCCCGTCTAAAAAACCCATATTATTTTCCTTTATTTTTTAACTGAGATTGAATAACTTACGCGAAAAATGATAAAAACACGAGTTCGCGTATTATACGCCAAGCGTGCGTGAAACCTAAGCCTGCTGGCAAATAAACTGGCAAAAGAGTTGCAATGGAATTGCACTGGAGTTGGACTCTTGGCCCCGCTGGCGCGGCGGCCGGCTGTTTCTGTTTTATCAGAAATTTAACCATCGTTTTAAAAAATGCTGGATCATAAGACGTAGTGAAAGGACATCATTTACTCCCTATCTGGTTTCGCGTTTGGGTAGTTATTCTCTGCGCTGTGGTTCTTATCGCGTGCAAGGAAAGCACCTGGAATAATCCGTATCCCACGAAAGATGCGGCGGCGAATATTTTGTATACCTCATTTGAGGCGCGCCCCAAGCACCTTGATCCGGCCCAATCCTACAGTTCCAACGAGATTGCATTTACAGGGCAAATTTATGAACCGCCATTGCAATACCATTTTTTAAAGCGCCCCTACGAAATTATTCCCTTGATCGCTGCCGAGGTTCCCAAAGCGGTGTATTACAATAAAGCCGGTGAGGTATTGCCGGATCACGCGCCGGTTAAAGACATTGCTTACACTATTTATGAAATCAAAATTAAACAGGGCGTGAAGTATCAACCGCATCCCGCGTTTGCCAGGGATAAAAGTGGCGAACCGCTTTATCTCAATCTTTCCCCGGAAGAAATTGCAACGAAATTCAAGCTGTCGGATTTTACAGAAACCGGCACCCGCGAGCTGGTGGCCAACGACTTCGTTTATGAGATCAAACGTCTTGCCCATCCCCGGTTGCATTCGCCTATTTATGGCTTGATGACAGAGTATATTGATGGCCTGCAAAAGTTTGGAGATGAGTTGCGCCGAGCCGACGCCAAGCTGAAAAGGAAAGAGGGTGAAGACGCATTTCTGAATCTGAACAAGTATGACATTGATGGCGTGAAAGTCATTGACCGTTACACTTACTCCGTAAAGATCAAAGGCAAGTATCCACAGTTTTTGTATTGGCTGGCGATGCCGTTCTTTGCGCCGATCCCGCCGGAAGCCGATCAATTTTATTCCCAAGCCGGCATGGATAAAAAAAACATCACGCTCGACTGGTATCCGGTCGGAACCGGTCCATACATGCTGACCGAGAACAACCCCAATCTGCAGATGGTGATGGAGCGAAATCCCAACTTTCATGGCGAGACTTATCCGGGCGAGGGTGAGCCAGGCGACAAGGAAGCGGGATTTCTGGAAGATGCGGGCAAGCCTGTTCCTTTCATCGATAAAGTGGTTCACAGCCTGGAAAAAGAAGACATCCCGTCATGGAACAAGTTTTTGCAAGGTTACTATGATGCCTCCGGCATTACCTCCGACAGTTTCGACCAGGCCATCAACTTTAACAACCAGGGCGAGGCCGGCCTGAGTGACGCGATGAAAGAGAAAGGGATCAACCTGATTACCGCAATCGGCACCTCGACCTTTTACATGGGATTCAATATGCAGGATCCGGTGGTGGGTGGTGATTCCGAACCCGCGCGCAAACTGCGGCAGGCCATCGCGATCGCGGTGGATTACGAAGAACGTATTTCCATTTTCCTGAACGGCCGCGGCATACCGGCGCAAGGGCCAATACCGCCAGGTATCTTCGGTTACCGTGATGGTAAGGAAGGCATCAATCCCTATGTTTATGACTGGGTGAATGGCAAGCCCAGACGCAAATCCATCGAAGAAGCCCGGAAATTGTTAACTGAAGCTGGATACCCCAACGGGCGGGATGCGAAAAGCGGCAAACCTCTTATTTTGTATTTTGACACACCGGCAACCGGCCCCGACGCCAAAGCGAGTCTTGATTGGCTGCGCAAGCAATTTAACAAACTCAATATTCAATTGGTGATTCGCGGGACCGATTACAACCGGTTCCAGGATAAAATGTTGAAGGGCACGGCGCAGATCTTTGAGTGGGGCTGGAACGCCGACTACCCGGACCCGGAAAACTTTTTGTTCCTGCTGTACGGACCCAACGCCAAGATGGAAAAGAACGGAGAGAATGCCGCTAACTACAGCAACAAGGAATTCGACGCGCTGTTTGAAAAAATGAAGAACATGGCCAATGGACCGGAACGGCAAAAGATTATTGATCAGATGATGGAAATCGCGCGCCGTGACAGTCCGTGGCTGTGGGGCCTGCATCCCCAGAATTTCGCGCTCTATCATCAATGGTACTTTAATTCCAAACCCAACCTGATGGCGAACAATACCATGAAGTACAAACGCATCGATCCCGAGCTGCGCGCAAAGCTCCGGGAGGAATGGAACCAGCCCAATTTGATGCCGGTTTATGCGCTAGGTGGTGTGTTGGTTGCAGGCCTGTTGCCGGCCATGTTCTCTTACCGGCGGAAGAACCGCGCGAAGGGAGTCGCCGCCTGATGTTTGCCTATATTGTCCGGCGCGTGTTGTACGCCATACCAATACTCATCGGAGTGAATGTCATTACCTTCGCGTTGTTTTTTGTCGTCAACAAACCGGATGACATGGCGCGCATGCATTTGGGTATGAAACACGTGCAGCAGGAAGATATCGACAAATGGAAGCAAGCGCATGGTTATGACAAACCGCTATTCTACAACAGTGAAACCAAAGAAAGCGGCGCTTTTACCGATACCATTTTCTACGGCAAATCCGTCAGGCTGTTTGCGTTTGATTTTGGCAACGCGGACGACGGGCGCAACATCACCCACGACATCACCCAGCGTATGTGGCCGAGCCTGGCTATCGCGATACCTATTTTTATTATTGGGCTGCTGGTTAATATCACCTTTGCGTTGATCATTGCCTTTTTCAGGGCCACGTATGTCGACTACATGGGCGTGGTGGCATGCGTCATCCTGATGTCGGTATCCACCCTGTTTTACATCATCGGCGGGCAATTTCTTATCAGCAAACTGTTGCACCTGGTGCCCATCTCCGGTTACAGCGCAGATATTGAAACGGCCACCAAGTTTATCATTCTGCCGGTCATCATCGGCGTCATTGGCGGCATTGGTTCCGGCACCCGCTGGTACCGCACGATTTTTCTGGAAGAAGTCAATAAGGACTATGTCAGAACCGCGCGCTCCAAGGGACTCGCTGAACGTATCGTGTTGTTCCGGCATGTATTGAGAAACGCGCTGGTGCCGATTCTAACCGGT
>JAKEGK010000272.1 GCA_022627515.1 Gammaproteobacteria bacterium | reverse complement strand
TAGTATTATAATGATCAAGCGAATAGAGTACTCTTATGCGAATGGAGGCCTTGTGTGAAAAACTGGGTATTTGACCTCGGCGCCGTATTGCTGGAATGGAATCCTCCGGCAATAGCGAGCACCTTCACTGCCGATACTGCGCTGCAAAAAAAACTGCTCGAGGAAATTTTTCAGCATCCCGACTGGCTCGCAATGGACCGCGGCGAATTGCCGGAAACAGATGCCATTCTACGCGCCGCGCAACGAACTGACCTGAACCATCAACAAGTCCGATGCTTGTTTAATATAGTCAGGGAATCATTGACGGTTATTCCTGATACGCTCGGGGTGCTGGAGGCGGCAAAGGTCAAAGGTTTAAACCTCTATTGCCTGTCCAACATGTCGCCGGAAAACTATAGCTACCTGAAACAAAAATACCTCTTTTTTGATTATTTCCAGGGAATTGTGATTTCGGGATTGGAAAACGTTGTAAAACCCGACAAGCAGATATTTCAAATCCTGTTGCAGCGTTTCACCCTGAATCCGGAAGAAACCCTGTTTATTGACGATCGGCCGGAAAACATCCGCTCAGCGCAACAACTCGGCATGTCCGCCATTGCGTTTTCCGCCAGTGATGATTGTTTCTCTAAAATCCATTTATATCTTGAAACTGCTGGAACAGCATCCACTATAGGTACTACGGCTTTAGATAACTTATCGTGAGGCTTGCGCGCTTATGAGTCCGCTTGAATCAGCCTGGTCAGGCTATCGAAGCCAGCTTCTGGCATTTATCCAAAGCAGAGTGAAATCGGTTGATGACGCGGAGGATATTCTCCACAGCGTCTTCGAGAAATTGCTGAAGCAGTCAGCGGAAAAAGCGCCGCCGGAAAATGTAATAGCCTGGCTATACCGTGTGGCGCGTAACAGCATTGTTGACTATTACCGCGCGGAGAAAAATCATGAGGAGTTGCCGGACGACCTGACACAGCAGATTCCTGAAGGCGCGGTTATCCGGCAGCTTGCCGGTTATATCACGCCGATGATTCAGGAGTTGCCCGAAACTTACCGGATTCCTCTGCTGCTGTCGTATATAGAAGGAAAAAACCAAAAACAGGTGGCGGAGGAATTGGGCCTTTCCCTGGCTGCGGTGAAATCGCGTGTATTAAGAGGTAGGGAGAAACTGTATGACAGCATGCGGCGATGCTGCGCGCTGGAACGCGACCATACAGGCAGTGTCGTTGATTTTAAACAAAAAGCGGCGGATATTTGCGGGGATAGTGAGGGGAAATGTGAATAACAAAATAATTGCATCCTTTTGCAAGGCGTTTCGTCTTTATAAGTGACCATGATGGTTTAATTGAAACACTTGCTGAAGATAAGGAGAAAATTTATGAAACGAATTCATATTCATATCGCGGTAAAGCAGCTTGAGGAGAATATACGGTTTTATTCAACCTTGTTTGGCGTGCCGCCCACGGTGAAACGGGATGACTACGCCAAATGGAAAATTGACGAGCCGGCGGTCAACTTCGCCATTTCCAGCCGCAATCAGAAGCCCGGAATAAATCACCTGGGAATCCAGGTGGATAGCGACAGTGAATTGCAGGAAATTGACCAAAGACTGCAAGCAGCGCAATATTCCGCGGTTAAGCAGGACAACGCCGCATGTTGTTATGCGCAATCCAACAAGTATTGGGCGCTGGACCCACAGGGTGTGGCCTGGGAATCCTTCCATACTTTGGATGAAATACCGGTATTTGGTAATGATATCGATACCGGCGCCAAGGAGGATCAAACCGCTTGTTGTATTCCAACAAGGCGTGAAGATCAGAATAGTGAATCGGATTGCTGCGTTCCCGGTTCCACAGCGGCTTCTGGTTGTTGCCAGCCATAGTCGGACTCGGGCCGGTGATTCTGCCAGGATCAGGTATTAATGATTTTTGTCATGGTTTGTATATAGTAGACTTATAAACTTGATAACTGGGTATCACCGGCAGATGTGCCAACATCAGAACTACGTAAGGGTGTTGTGTTTAAACATACTGTCTGGATTGATAATAATCAACATGGAATCAATAAAAAAAGGGGCAATGAACGCCATGTCAACGTCAATGATGAAACTGTGCGCCGCTGTCTTTACGGTGGCGCTGCTGGTGGCTTGCGCAGCAAGCACTGATATAAAAACAGATCAGGAATCTTCTGCAGCAACGGGACAGGAATCGCCAGATACGCAAATGACCTTTGGGAATTCCGAGAACGTCAAGGTCATTGAAAATCCTGTCATGATGTTCCATGAAATTATAGTGACTCCTGCAACAGGTGGTGCGGAACTGGTTGGTAAAATACACGTCAGGCGGCATACCCGTTATGTGCCAGGACATATTGACATTGCCGTAGTTGATAACAACACAAAAGAAATACTGTTGCAGCTGAGCACGGATTTCAATCATCGTATCGCTGAGACCGGCTACCAGAATTTGTCCCATCCCAATAACATGGCGGCAGAACTGCCCGGCGTGGACTCGGCCAAAGTCACCATATATATCGCCTATCATCCCAGTAACATTGACCGTAAATCCAAATTTGATTGCGGAGAAAATGCCGCAGTGGCGGCGATCAAGGAAATGGCGCCGTAGACAAATAGTGTGATGCGCGGCCGCGACCTGCCGCGGATCTCGTAAACCGGCGGAAACACAAGGCGGTTATCAGCCGCCTTTTGTTTTTTACGGACGCGCGACAATTCTGCTCCTGCTGCGGCATGGCATTGCAATCAAGGCTGCGAATGCAAAAAGCGTTAAATACACCATATTGCACGTCAGGCGCCATGAAGCACCAGCACTCACTTACTGCAAATTGAAAACACGACTGCCGCCTGTTTAAATCATTGCATGAATTACTTCATATTTGTAATTGCCTTGTTTGTTGCCGTTTATGGCGGCCTGCATTTCTATGTCTACCGCAAACTGCGTGTGGTTTTTTCCGGCCATCGCCGGTCTGTCATCGTAACCATTGTTATTCTGGGCTGTTTGATATTCGTGGTTGAGATTTTCACTCACGGAAACGTGAGCGCGTTCTTTCTTGCGCCGCTAACCTGGTTGACATTTATCTGGATGGGATGTGTTTTTCTGTTCTTCGTGATATCCGCGCCACTCGACATTGTGCAAATGATTTTCGGACGGCTGCGCAATATTACAATCACCGGTATTTTGGCGTCACCCCGCAGAACCTGGCTTGTAATGGCAGCGGTGGTCATGGTTGGGGCTTATGGATACGCAGCAGCGCGGCAGATAAACATTGAGCACGTGGTTCTGAAATCGCCAAAAATTATAAAACCAATTCGAATAGTACAGATCGCGGATCTGCATTTGGGTCTGATGAGTGAAGAGCGGCATATCCAACGCATCGTCGATGAAATTAACGCGCTTGAACCTGATATCATTGTTTCAACCGGTGACCTGGTGGACATGCAAATGGATGATTTGCGCGGCTTGCTGAACCAGATGCAGAGGCTTTATGCAAGGCAGGGCAAGTTTGCGGTATATGGCAACCATGAAGTGCTGGCGGGTATCGATACTGCGCGTGATTTTACTGAACATGCCGGTTTCGTTTTATTGTCCGGCAGCGGTATCACGATAAATAGCGCGCTCAATATCGCCGGTGTTGATGATCCGGCGGTGAAGAGACGATTGCAACAATCCGGACCGGATGAGGCTGCGCTGCTGAAACAATTCGATAACGGATTATTTACCTTGCAGTTGAAACACCAGCCTGTCGTTGAATCAGCATCGATCGGGCGTTTTGATTTGCAACTATCCGGGCATATCCATGGCGGACAGATTTTTCCCTTTGGCTTGCTGACCTGGGCGTTCTATCGGATTCCGGTGGGATTGTCGCTGGCCGGCGATGCAGGCTGGATTTATGTCAGCCGGGGCACCGGCACCTGGGGTCCACCGATGCGCGTGCTGGCGCCGCCGGAGATAACCTTGATAGATTTAAAGCCTGAGCGCGTCAATGAATAGATTAACGCGAAAGAATAGTTCTACCTTGTTACATTTAATAGCCGGGTGCACAGCACGGGAAGCGGAGGCGTCTGGCAAGACCGTTAGCGGTGCAATGATATGTGAGTCAGGTCTCCTTGTTCAGTAACGCATCAAAACAGACTTTCAACATATCCGCTTTCTCTTGTGATGAATGCGGGAACGCGTCCAGCGGATTGTCCGGCTTATCTGTTAAACGTTCCGTTGGCGCGCCGCCGTCATACTAACTGCACAATGTGTTCGCTATTTAATACGCGATTACTGATGGATATCGCCGCGTTTGTATCAATCGTCTTCGTCATCCTCATCTTTATCGCCATCACCACCGGCTTCACCACTGCCACTCCATTCCTGACCGTGGCAGCTATAACATGACGGACCTGTTCCTCCTTGCAGATTGGACCCATGGCAACTGGTACAGCCATTGGTGTAGGGGTAATTATTGCCCGGTGCATGCAGTACGCCTTCTTCGCTGTCGGTATGGCTGGCGGGCAGGCCGCTGGAACCGCCGCCATCACCTCCGGAACCGCTGCCGCCTGTGCTGCCCGCAAGATAATCGGCGATAGCCTGTATTTCAGTAGACGTTAGCGAAATACTGCTCATGGCGCCAACATTGGCTATGGCGGTTGAAATGGCGCTGGCCGTTCTGCCGTTGATGTTAGAACCGGACGCGCCATGGCAGGCTCCACAGTAGGTTGTATATAACGCTTGACCATCAGTGGTAGAACCTCCGCCTCCCGAACTGCCGCCACCGTCGCTGGGCGGATTTTCGTTCCACTCTTTATCGTGGCAGGCAAAGCAGGATGGTCCGGTTCCGCCTTGCAGGGTCGATCCGTGGCAACTAGTACATCCGTTAGTATAGGGGTAGTTATTGCCCGGCGCATGAAGAACACCATCCTCGCTATTCGTATGACTTGCAGGTGGCCCGCCGGAATCGCCGCCACCTCCCGTGCTTCCAGCCAAATAATCGGCGATGGCCTGGATTTCAGTGGATGTTAGCGAAATGCTATTCATGGCGCCAACATTTGCCAGAGCAGTTGAAATAGCACTGGCTGTTCTACCGCTAATGCCTGAACCGGTCGCGCCATGACACGCGGCGCAGTTGGCTGTATATAGAGCTTGACCATCGAACGTTCCGCTGCCACCACCACCGCTGGGTGGACTTTCGTTCCACTCTATTCCATGGCAGGCAAAGCAGGACGGTCCGATCCCACCTTGCAAAGTCGAGCCATGGCAGGTGGTGCAACCATTGGTGTATGGATTATTGTTGCCATCGGCATGCAGCACACCTTCTTCACTATTAGTATGAGTAGGCGGTAAGCCACCCGTGCCGCCACCTCCGGTGTCACCACCACTTCCACCTGTGCTTCCTGCCAGATAGTCGGCGATGGCTTGAATCTCCTGTGCGGTTAGCGAAATGCCGGTCATTGCGCCAATACCGGTCATCGCCGCAGTAATGCCAGCGGCCGTTTTATC
>JAKEGK010000271.1 GCA_022627515.1 Gammaproteobacteria bacterium | reverse complement strand
AGCTATACCTGCCGCGATGTCTATTTTCGATCTTGTTGAACCAGTTGGTTCGTGCGATGCAACAGATGTATAGGCAAGATAAACGACACCGGATTGCGGATCACTGATAAGCGATGCATCGACAGCACCACGAAATATACTGGGTGACCCATTACTCATAACCGCAGGGGGCGCTCCGTTTATTATTAATGAAACACAAGATGCTGAATTGATACAGTCAAACTCCCTGCCGGGACTGGTTTTGGTCAGCGCAGACTCTCGATCGGAAGCCGTTGCTGTTTCCAATTTTGAATTTTTGGCTGACAGTCCTGTGCGCGCACGATGAATTTCGTAAACCTTGTCTTTATCAACGGCGTTATAATAAACATATATTTCGCTTTCACTGGAAAAGATTTCAGGATCGCTGCGCATGACGGGGAAGAGACCGTCATCAACGCGGCGCGTAAATCGTGTGGTCGCGTCATTGTCTATGCCAAGAATCCACACCTCGGAATCACGGAAACTGCCCCGTGTATTGCTGTCTTTCAATACCAGGCTGACATAAGAGTTTCCCGCTGAAACAAATGGTTCGGGTGATCCAAAATATTTATAGCGCGACGCTTTCGGAGGAGTGAGGGTTGCGATACGCTGCCAATAACCATGCGCTGTATCTCGCCAGACTCCTACAGCTGTATAATCGACCAATGCAAGCACAAGCAATTCATCGTCAAACTCCGGGGCTCTCCATCCATAAGCAAAACTCTTGACACCAGCGTCATTTGTGATGGTACTGACCTTACCCAATTCTGTATCAACAAGTTTGATCTGGCCTGCATCCTTACCGTCACTTTCAACAAAAACAAATTTCATTGTGTTGTCAATCCAGCGTGGCGAATCAACTTCCTTTAACCGCACAACCTTGGTTTCACTGGCAGCCCTGTTTCCATCAGCCCAGAAGAAATGTCCATCACCCAGCTTTCCCTGCACATATAAAAGATCGATCTCGGACGCCTGTTCATTCTTGCTGGCTAGAACAGACTGCCGCCGCTGACTATCAGTGTATAGTGGTTGCGCCTGAGGCTTGCCATCACTGAGCCGGGACCGCCAAACCTGGGGAACATCGTTTACCGCCTTGGTAAAAAACACAGACCATCCATTTTTATCAAGACCAAACTCAGGGCCATTGTAGGTTTGTCTTACACTGAGCGCCCCCTCCGCCATTAGCATGTCCTTGCCGTCGACAGACGAAAAAAGTCCACTCACAGGATCGAGCCTGGCCACCCAGACCTTCCCAGACTGGTCCTGAAAGGTCATCAGGTTTTCCCCGCCTAAAATTTCGGGATCAATATATTGCGCCCCTGTATCCCCTAGTTGCCGTACTTCCGGCGCCCACGCATCACTTTTTTTTCCTGACTGAGCATCTTCTGACTGAGATTCATCACCCCATGTCGACCGAGCAATACGCAACACATCATTCCATACCGGTGTTGCATAGGTTAGAGGTGTCTGTGTCAGTAAAATCGCAGCGAGTTGCGCGTCTGCATCACCCCAGATGTAAGTACCCCACGCCCCTCCATGTGAAAATACGCGCGCACTGCCATCCGGCTTTAGCTCATCGAGTATCCAGCCCAGGCCATACCCCTCGATCTTGCCCAGAGCCGCAGAATTGCGATCGCCCACCGATGGATCACCAAAATCTGTTTTGTTGTCGCCAATCTGGTTATGCCGCATCTCGAGCACCAGCTCTTTCGGCAGAATACGCTTCCCGTCCAGCTCCCCATCCTGCAACTGCATCTGGACAAAACGCGACAAATCTTTTGCCGTCGAATACACTCCGCCTGGCGCAAGAATAAACGGATCGCCCCGCGGATCGCGGGTACGGGGCGACCGTTTTAAGCTATTGCCAGCCCTATCGTAAATCACCGTTATGCGGTTGCTCAGATCTGTGTTGGTACGGTAAAAGGTATCCTTCATTCCTAAAGGCATGAACACCTTTGCTTTTGCAAGCTCATCAAACTCTTCGCCGGTAATCACTTCAATTGTGCGGCTCAACACCTGCATTGCAGGGCCACCGTAACAAAAACCTTCACCAGGCTGGTACACGAGCGGTTTATTTGCAATCGCCTCAGCGGAATCTTTCAGTGTGCGCCCGAACATATAAAGCAATGACAAATCGCGGCGCTCACCACATTTGACCGCAAAGGTACCGGAGGTATGCGACATCATTTCACGAACCGTGGGTGATCGTTTTGCCCGCGCGCCATCTCCAAGTTTTTTATTTGCGTATTTTGGGTTCCACTTTGATATCGGGTCATCGAGTGCAATTTTTCCATCTGCCACCTGTGTCATGACGGTGGTCATTGCCAGTGGTTTAGACGTGGATCCTAGATTAAAAAGATCATCTATCTGCTGGCGCCGTCCGCGCTCTATATCCGCATAGCCATAAACCTCCTCGAACACGACCTTGCCGTTCTTCGTAAACACAATAACCGCGCCAGGCAATTCCTTGTTGCTAATCGCTCGTTGCAATCGTGCGCGAATGCCATTCGCTCCTTCACCGGTAACAGTGGATTGAGTTGCGGCTGGCTTATCGTCTTGCGAACCGGACTGTTGTTGTGCCGAAGGTGTCCGGTTTTGCTGCTGGCCGGCGCGTATGGCGCTGAACTCGTCTGCGGTAATTATGCCATCGCCATTTGAGTCAACAATATCAAAGGCATTGCGTAGTCTTTGCATCTGTTCTGGAATTTCATTTAAGCTGAGCCCACCATCGCCATTGCGATCAAGCCGCTCAAACAAATGGCCGGCATATCCCTGGTTCTCACCATTGGCGTTAAGTGAGATAACACTCGCGGCCAGGAAAAAGCCCGCCGCCATCAAAGCGTGGATGTTAAACTGCGCTCTTTTAAGAAATTTCATGCAAATAAATCCTTTTTATTCTTACCCGAAGTTAAGGTCGATTAGGATCAGGGCGTTATGATATCGAACAAATCAAGATTAAGTGCCGCTTCCGCCCCGGTGACCTGGTTTAAAGTACGGCATCCAAACCGATAAACACCTGGGTCTGTTTCAGTAGTAACGGAGAACAATGTAATTGGGGCAAGTCGGCATCCACACCGCGGGGCAATATTAAGGAACCCGTGGCACCGAGATTCAACACAGGCGTGGCTTGCGATGGTGGCGGCCCCTCAACCCAGGCCTTAAGTTCCACTTTCACCGGTTGTTTAGCCAGGTTGGCGATCCTGATCCGGGAAGCTATCACATCTTCTCCCGTCTCATACGATTGCTGGTTCACACTTACATCACAAAAAACGCCCATAAAGCTGCTGATACCTTCAGCATCAAATACCTCTTGAACACCCGTAACACCCAGACCCTGCTGGCTGGCCCCGCCAGGAATATAAACCGATTGCCCAATCAAGACCGCGCCAATCCCGTGCCGGGGTGTCGGCATGGGCGGCAGCGAAATCCAATCATCCGCAACGCTATCATAAGCCTCGACATCCTCGAACACTCCATCAGGATTCAGTGGATTACCTTCCCCGCCAAACATCAAGATGTACTGCCCCAGAGACGCTGACGCAACACCACCACGCGCCGTGGGCATTGGCGTTTTCGTAGCCCATATCCCGGTTCCCGGGTTATATTCCTCAACTACGGGCAAAATACCGCTAATACCGCCAGTGCGTCCACCGAGAGCATAGACTCTACCAGCTGCAACACCTGCCGCGAGATGGTTACGCCCAGTGGGCATGTCAGATAGGGCTGTCCATTGATCAAACACAGGATCGTAGACAGCAAAGTCATGCTCGCGCAAAGGGGGAGAACCACCCATCGCATAGATTTTTCCATCCAGCGCCGCCACCGCCAGGGAGCAGCGCTGACTGGGCATGGACGCTCTCTGAATCCAGTTATCACTTACCGAATCATACTCAAAGAGCGTTGCAAGCGGCACGAAGGGATACCTGCATCCTCCAACCACATAGAGCTTTCCACCGACAGTGACGGCTGCGGCATGGTGAATCGGCAGGGGTAAGGATGCGGCGGTAGTCCATGAATCTGTATCCGGGTCATAGACATCGACATTATCCGCAACACTCGCATCCTGAAAATAGCCGCCTATCACATAGACCAGCCCATTGAGTTCCGCCACCGCCACTTCCTGGCGGGGAACAGGCATCGGCGCTCTCTCGCTCCACCCCACGGCATGCGCGTCGATAACAACAAGAACAAGAAATAGTCCCACGAGAAATGAACTCATTGCCCAGGGTATGGATGATACGTGCATGATAATCCTCCTACTCAGAACGGTGAGAATCAGGAAAGGTCTATACACTGCGCGATCATATTATAAAAGGCTGGCGCGGGTGCAAAGACTTTCCTGCACCCAGGATTAAGGTACCGTTAACAGGATATCAAGCGTAACGCTACGATTAAAAAGGTGCGCCTGCATAACAGGACTGTGCCATCCGGAACACACGGCGGCTTTAACAAGAAATAAAATGGTGCAGCGACCTAATTTACTGATCACCATTCGACGCTACGGCACATTCTTACCAGGATAGAGCGATTTTCATCTGTGAAACTGCGACGACCATGTAACATCCTCGTATTGTCAACAATGGCGATATCTCCGGCTTCCCAAGGAATCTCGGCAGTCAGTTTTTCTGTTACTTCATCAATCTCCTGCCGCACATCTTCCGGTATCTCACTGTCATCCTCGAATCTGACAAAAGTGGTTTTGCGTCCCATAACATATTCCTGCCATAAACCTATTTGCATACTGTTACAAAAGCTTTTTGTTTGCTGCCATTTGGTCAATGGAACGCCTGTATGTACATATTCTGTTCTAATAGAGTTATCTCGCAAACGATCCAGTAACATATCATAATCCGCGCAATATTTTTCGATCAACGAGAAATCATGTGTCTGATACAGTGTTTGCCATTCACCGTCCTGATAATGCCGAATATATTTAAGCCTTTTTCTATCGAGTAACTCACGTGTAGATTTACTGAATCCCTTGTAGGCATCAATACCATCACATACCGTGGTTCTGCCCCCTTCCGCAGCCGGACGTTCACACATAAAGAACATAACCTCAGGGCGTGATTTTACGTATGCCCGATCTGCATGCAGCGGTAACGGAAAGGTGCGTTGATGGCCGATGCCATAAGTATAAGTTACATTTTGTATAGTGCCGTCGCTGCTATAGTTTTGTGTTTTACGCCAGGAACCGCTTCCCATATTGTTCATAAAGTCGTTACTTAAGGAATTGGAAAACTGTTCAAACAATGCTGCATCAAGATTGAATCCCTTGAATACGACAGCTCCGGACGTCCGGACATGTTCCTTGATAATCCTTATATTCAGTTCCAGGATATTGTCGGTTGTAGACGGAGTGATCAGAATCCCTGTCAGTTCACAAAGAGGTTCTGCATTGACATCACTGGCTTGTTGTAGGACATTTTGACTACTCACTTTTATTGTCTCCCTGCTATAAACTTTGTAATTTTGTAATAACAGCATAGGTTGTTTGTTCAGTGCTTATGCATGCCGAAATTACGCAATAATCGAGACTTGTGACTTGATCCAGATCAAAACCATGTTAAATGTATGGGATTTATTCGCACAAAATCACAGTTAGTTCGTGCGCTAGCCGCAAAGCGGATAGTTTGAGGGCGCGTTGTAGTGGCGATGGAACTTGTGGAGTAAATTAATAGATTAAATTAATGACTAAATTTAGGGGTGCATACGTTGTTCACGCCCCCCAGGATTAATTCAACGCTGTCTCCCCAAACAGAAGGAACGGGAGGAAATTTTACTTTAGCGACAAGGCCCATATTATGCGAAAGAAGACAGTCGTTACTCTTAGTTCTTGAAATGGCGGAACGTTTATTTTCCGCATCCCCATAGACGGTAGATCCGTACGTTTTAAATAGAAAGTAACCTTTAGGGAAGGCCAAGCTCCAGGCTTAATACAGAACCAAACACAAGATAGGCAGACTGCTCAGTGGTTTGTGTACGTTCCGTGTCTAAAATCTGATCCTGGTCGCCCCCCAGCAGCATATACCCGGCATTGAATGGATTGCTGCCAAGGAGTACAGCCCATGAGCCATCTACACTATCCATGGCTGCCTGTGATACTACGCCAAACCCTGGCGCGGAACTGAACGGCTGATTAAACTTGTAGTAGTTCTTACCACTGCCTTGCACCACCCCAAGCACGGTATCGGCACCGACCGCCACTTCATACTCGACACCATAGACGTTACCATTGCCGCTTTCAAAAACGATATATCCAATTACTTCTACGTTGCGGGCAAAATCTGTATCTTCACCGACATGTTTTCCTGTATAGAGCACTTGCGCATCCGGCGGATCAAGACGTGTATTGCCTCTGGACCAGAAAGCCGACCAACGCGTATCGTTGTAAGTCATGATCTGCCCAACCACAACCGGGCTGTTGTAGTTATGGTTATAGCTTTGAGCCTGACCAAGCCAGGCATTCTTTCTATCGGTTAGCGTGCTCGTGTATTTATGAGCTTCCACCCGGCGGTTATCAGGCAAGCGCCAGACACCTTCCTCCATTACCAGGCAATTTACCTGTTCGCCAACCAGTGCGGCGCCGCTGGGATTTTGTAATAAAAGTTCAAAACTGCTACTGCCGACATTTCGCATTCTTACGACTTCCGGAAGTACGTTGTTGCTAAAAACAACAGTGCATACCGCGACCAGACTGGTATAGCTGTTGCCAAGTAAAACCTGTGTCCAGCTATCACTGTTCACGTTGTTAACAACAACTGTTTCCATGAATGCGCCGCTCAGCGGCACGTTAACATTCCATGAAAAAGAAGTATAGTCTGATATAATTCCGTCGGAGACTATAACTGTAACGGTGTAATTTCCATAACTACCGTTGCTTAATGTGCCGCTGATAAGCCCGCTATTCGCATCGATCGACAAACCGGGTGGCAAGCCCAACGCACTGAAAGTTACTGTGTCACCATCGGCATCCACTGCGTCCATGGCGAGCTGTACGCTCTCACCTTCATTGTTCAACTGAGATCCAGGGTTATTTATTGCCGGCATCTGGTTGCCACTACCGAGCGCTATAATCCAGTCGGCCAACAGGGCTACACCATTTTCATCAAGCAGATTCTTAGCGAGTGGCGGCATAGCGATATTGCCCAGAGAAGCTACGCGATGATATAACACTGATTGTTCAAGACTACCGGGTGCGATAATGACTTCTCCCGGTACTCCAAGTGGCTCCATTACTGAACCATTGATCAGGTTCTGCAACGGCAACGGCGTTGTGAGCCGCGCATCAAAACCGGCATTTACACCGCCTGGCCGGTGACAGTAGGCACAGTTGGAATCAAGATATGAGCGGGCACGAATTTCCAGACCAGCAGACAGGTCATCAGCCGGAGCCGAAGTATAGAAACCCGGAATTTCTTCTTCCGTGATAGCCGGACTAAATATGCCCAGGTGATTTAATGTGCTCAACTGGTTCGCCACAAGCCCCGTTGCCGGGTAAAAGATGTCACCGTTAAGCTGCCGTGTTTTCGGCCCTGCTACGCTGCCAGCATTTGCATTGTGACAACTCAAACACTCATTGCGCCCTGGGTAATGCCACATCTGATTTCGCGGACCATTGGCCGTATCGATAATAAGTTGTTCATCCTGTCCGTCGTATAACAATTCCGCATCGCTGCCATCAGGCAGCCATTTATATGTCACACCATAATAACCATCCGTCGCGTGCACAATAAAGCGTGTTTCCAATATGCGCTTCACATTTGGATCCACTTCACTTAGCGCCATCTCGAAATGTTTTACCAGTACAGCGCCAACAGGAAAACTCCATTCACCCTCTTCGGAAAATCCAATCTGTTCGTCAGGCGTATTATGAGCACCATCGTTTGGAATGCACATCCAGCGCGTTTTCAGCGCGTTATCAGACCAGAAAGGAACATTAAGTCCATAAGGTATACAGCCACTTCTGATCGTTAAATTCTGCATGTCGGCGAATATGCCAGTTTGTGACAACAGGGTGGGCGGTTGTTCGGTTGGCGTACCCTGCCTTACCAACTCCAGAATTTTTCCTCCCGGCGCAAGACCGCCAGCAGTTTTGGCAAGCAGGATACGCCCCTGGCGATCCAACGCGAAGGAGTTGATACCGTTCGGATAACCACTTGGCAATGTTGCGATCTGGTTAACAACGGGCTGACTCTGCGCATCCAGTTCCAGCGTCCACAACTGCCCTGCGATGAAATCTGAAAACAGGAATTTGCCTAACAACTCTGGATAACGGTTTCCCCGGTAGACACCGGCACCGATAATAGCCTGCCCAATACCGTGATCGTATTCCCACAAGGGCGGTTTCTCGGTTCCGATAAGATTTGCCGGCTTGGGCAAATCACCAGTGATGGTGCCTTCCATGTAAGCCCACTGATAATTGCCACCTTTCTCTATAATATTAACTTCTTCAAAGTTTACAGCGCCAACATCACCGCTCCAGATATTGCCGGACGCTGTATCGTAATCCATAGTCCAAGGATGGCGCAGTCCTATGGCATAAAACTCTTCCAAGGTTCCACCGGCAGTATCAAGGAATGGATTATCATTTGGAATATTGTAACCCCGCGAAAAAGATACCGGCCAACCTGTGGGTTGTGCTGCAGTACCCTGCGGCATGCGGCGAATTGCATGGCTTCGGGCAGTGTCGCGGTCTACATCGATACGCAGTACGCCGCTAAACAATCCCAGATCAACTCTTTGCGTATCAAGTGATTTATCCGTAACGCCTTCTTCCCCGACAGTAATATATAAATAACCATCACTACCGAAAAACATTCCGCCCCCGGCATGACCCACCACACGGTCAAACTGTTGAATCATGATGAACTCAGAGGCTGGATCCGCACTCACAGAACCATCAGGCACAGTAAAGCGTGACAGTCGATTATAGCCGGGGGTGTTATTGTTCGTTATTATGCCGGGCTGAGGCGCCCACCGATAGAAAACATAAAAATAACCACGGTTAGGTGATCCAGCCTGTCCAAACTCCGGGTGAAATACGAAACCTGCGATACCACCTTCGCCAACTTCCTTTAATTGCAGCTGTGCGCTCAAGTCGAGCAAAAGTGTTCTCTGGGTTGCAGCAGGATCATTGTCGACTAGCCAGACAGCCCCACCTTTCTCTAAAATAGCCAGTTTTTCCTCCACCGGATGCAGAGCAATACGCACCGGCTCAACAAATTCGAAATTAGGGAAAGCATCCTGTGTCGTCCAAGTTGCATTTGGGCTGGCGCCCGGTGTTGATGACGGAAAAACACCATCTAGAAACGCACCTACCGGTTCAGGTGCGTCCAGTCCTGGCAATGCAAACGTCATTGCTGGCACACAGGCCCATAACAAAATTCCCGGAAATAGTTTGCGAAAAATACGACAACTATAATTACTGCTGTACAGAATAACGCTCATTAAGATCCCCGTAATTTACTTTCTTTTTTTACTTTTTTCTGCTTGTTACCGGCCGCCTCGAAACTGGCACCAGATATATTAGTGGCACCGGTGTCTGCAACCGGTGCCTGCAAATATTGACGCGGCAAACGACAGAGTACTCTTAAAGAGGAACGCTCGCCGGATCGGACGGGTCACTACCCGCGTCAACCTCGTCCCTATCAAAGTAGCCATCTTCATCACGGTCGACCGCCATACGCAATCCGGATCCCGGTGGAACACAAGTAAAAGTTAGTTCCTGACCCGGTGTCTGAGCAATTTTCTCCAGACCCACCCTTCCGATCAGGTTTTCAGAGTTGCGGTCACTTCTGAAAGTGTTATTGGCCAACCTAAGCCATCCACGTTCTTCTCCGTTGACATTACCTTTTACTATAAGATCGCATTCAGGCAGCGGAACCGTTACTGCCGCACGGTCCATCAATAATGAAATACGTGGTTTGGCAACAGAACCATTTAGCGATGACAAAGTCACCTGCTGGCCGACCACTGGCGCGAGGTTAGTATCGAATACACGAAGGAATGTGATAAGGTCCTGCCGCTGGGCATTACCACCTGGAAAGTTAAATTGCGGACTTAGCAGGAATGTAAACAGCTTTACACCAGATCCATCGTGACTCAGGAAGAAACCGCGCGCCTGATCACCAAACGCAGGGAAAGGTGATTCACCCGCAGATAACTTGGTGTATACATTACGCAGATGAGGCACCTTCAATACTGGACTGCCAGGATGCATGCTTCGAGTGGAAGACAAGCCATCCGTGCCAAAAAATCCCGCAATAGGATCCAGCACATGACAGTGATTACAAGTAAATCCGGTGTTCACTTCCACCGGTTCATTCATGTAAAAATCACGACCTCGTTGCTGGGTTGCCGTCAGCACATTGCTAATATCACGATTGGGATTTGGCGGATACATTATTTGCAACGCAAAATCCGCAAACGCCTCCATTTCCTGATCGGTCAAAGGCGCAGTGCGGCCAACCAATCCTTCAAACGCGCCATTAAATTTCGTGAATGCCACATGTTCATCGAGAGGATCGCCTCCTGGATCATTGCCAGCGGTGCGGTCTCCGCGCCAATGCAGCGGGCCGTGGTTCGCCATACCGCGCAGACTTTGCGTGGTCATGGGCCCCTTCATGGGATGAAAATCGATAGGTACTGCCGCTTCCTGAAATTTGAATGGATTGGGATTGACTTGCACACTTGCATCCGGATTCCCCAAATCCCAGGCTAACGCGTCATTATCGGCGAATATATGACAGCTTGCGCAAGCCGAATCACCCCGGCTCGAAGTATATCGGGCATCGTAAAGGAAACGGCGGCCATCGGTTATCGAAGCCGGTTCGGGGTTATAATTCGATACGTGAGCGATTTCCCGCTTGGTAGCCAGACTGATCACCGAAATCGAGTTATCGAAGCGAGTCATTACATACAAGCGGTTGCGCGCCGGATCCAGCACAAGCCCGGTAGGCCCTCCGCCGCTGACTTGAATGTGCCCGGCTTCACTTGGGACAAAAGAATCATCCTCCAGTTTGGCCACATCGAAAATCCCAACTTTGCTTGAGCCAAGAGCTGCCACATAAAGTGCTCTGCCATCGGGGCTTACAACCATTTCAAGCGGGAAAGCCAGGCTTTTTGCGTTTTCATCTGGAGTGCCTGGAAATACGTCATAATTAATGTGCTTGTTAAGATGTCTAGGAGTGACAGAGTTGTTTCCACTATCTATAACGGTTATGCGGCTCTCTGCGATATGGCCGCGTACGGTAGAGCCGCCAAACTCCCCCGGGCCTTCAAAGCGCACATGGTTTCTGGATTCAAGATTCGAAACATAGACTTTGCCGCTGACCGGGTTAACTACCATGTTAAACAGCACTGTACCCACCGCGGAGAAACTACTCACCAATTGCGGTGGATTGGACACCGCATCAATGGCGAATACATCTAAGTCGGGCAAAGAAATATTGACCTTGTCGGACATAATGCGGCCGGTATTGTCGCGCCACTCGGCACCATCATATTTAACAATAAGACCGGTTGGCGGAGCTGGAACACCATCAACATTGGTCAATGGAGGCGGTAAATCACCTTCCTGCAGAACCAGGTCACCTATAGCGGTTGTCCGGTTACCGGAGAAATAGGAAGCAGCATATACGGTATTTCCATCAGGATTCACTGCAAGCGCACGCGGCACATCGGTGAAAAGGTTAATGACCGTCAGAGGGTCGCCACCCACTGAGCTGCCTAAATTGTCAGTATCAAACACCCAAACGTCCGCGTTACCAATTCCGGACCCTGGCGCTCTGTTCAAATCACGATGTGCAGTGGTAATGAATGCCCGTTTTTTACCCGCACCGGCAAAAACAATATCACGCGGCTCATCGCCAACGTGAAGCGTACGTAAAACATGCGCTGGCCCAAGACCTGAAAGCAAAACGATACTGACACTATCCGATAAATGATTGGCTACCCATATTTCATTATTGCTGCGCGCCGCAACTGCAACAGGTTCCATGCCAACCGGAACAGATCCCGCGTGCACAATGCCCGTCGCAGTCACATTGTATATTTCCAGCCGGTTGTCCGGCGTATTGACCGCGAAAAGATGGCTGCCATCCGGAGAGATGGCTAAAGGCCTTACCTGTCCGGATTCGAACGCAACGAATTCAGCTGCCGAATTCAGCGGGAAAATTGCCATTACGGCAGCGGTTATAAACACCATGAGTGAAAATTTTTTAAATTTTGGGCCCATTTATTATTTTCTCCTTTTAATTTCCGTGAAACTTTAAAATATAGGCCAAGCGTATAAGCTCAGGGCATAGACCATAAAACTGTAAAGGAAGAGAAAAAGCAGTGATTGAATTTTTCCCAGAGATCATTTTATTATTCTTATTCATGCATACTATTAAATTTAGCAGGTAGTATCAGAATATTTATAGTTGATAATTACTTATACTAATAACTATTTATAAAATAGTAATCTAGTGTTTTTATTTTATTTAGTATTTGTTACAGACAAGTTAATAAAGTTTGAAATCTACAGTGACGGGACATGGTAGCAGAAAACAAGTAACTTTTCATCAAGGCTAACTTAATTTATATTGTTAACATTGGTTTGACAATAGCCTGCTCGAGCCTTACAGAGCCCCGCGAGTCACCAGAAACGTTGCCTGCATTTTTGACCGGCCAATGGACTTTTTATGTTTAAATCACGGGAATAATTAAAAGCATTGCGGAGCTGCTATGGTAAATACGGACTTATTTGCACTTGTTACCTTAGCCTTTGGCCTGGGTATGCTGCATGCACTGGACGCGGATCACATTATGGCGGTGTCCGGGTTGGCGAGCACCCGCGTCAGCCTGCGCAATAGCGTGCGCTTTTGTTTTCGCTGGGCGGCGGGGCATGGTTTGTCGCTACTTATTATAGGCGCTTGTGTTTATTTGCTGGGTATGGCAATTCCGCACAGCCTGAGCCAGTACGCCGAAAGCGCGGTTGGCGGTATGCTCATTCTCATTGGCGCCTGGATTATTTGGGAACTGAGCAGGAAAAGCGCCCATCTGCATTTTCACCGTCACGATGATTTGCCAACACATGCGCATTGGCACCAGCACCAACACCAGCATGACCACCCTCGCAAGCAGCATGATCAGGACCCGCATATTCACCAGCATGGCGCGATGATTGTCGGCATGCTGCATGGCACGGCCGGTTCAGCTCCGCTGCTGGTATTGCTCCCGTTAGCCAAGTTAGGCACACCGGTTTATGCGATCGCCTATCTGTTGCTGTTCAGCGCCGGGGTATTATTGGCCATGATCATGTTCGGAGGATTTATCGGTGGCGTTTATCAATGGCTATCCAGACTGGGAACGCGCTTTGTTAAAACACTGCGGATCGTTATCGCGGCAAGTTCAATAAGCTTTGGCGTTTATCTTCTCTCCGGAGCCTTCGTGTAAATGCAACCGGCCCCGCACCATTCCTGCTGGAAAGCGCAACTTTCACTGGAGTTCGGGGCGAAAGCAGATCGCACCGTGGTCTTAAACCGAAATCACAGCGGGCCGCTGGTCATCCAGAAACCTTTTTATCCGGAAGGCGCGCCCTGTCATATTTACCTGCTGCATCCGCCCGGCGGATTGGTGGGAGGCGATCAATTAATCCTGGACACCCGCTTACGCGATCACAGCCATGTATTAATGACCACTCCAGGCGCCGCCAAGTTTTACCGCTCCGCAGGCGCAATCGCACAACAACTTCAGACTTTTCATCTTGCCAAAGAAAGCCTCTTGGAGTGGCTGCCCCAGGAAACGATAGCTTTTAATAACACGAATGCCGCCACTCATACGAAGGTCCATCTGGATAACGGTGCTAAATTTATAGGCTGGGAAATCATTTGCCTGGGCCGGCGCGCAAGTGGTGAATTATTCAACTCAGGCCGGTTTGTGCAAAAACTGGAACTGCATCGTGAAACGAAGCCCGTTCTGATCGAGCGTGCACTATTTGAGGGCGATAGTAAATGCCTTTCCTCACCGTGGGGGCTTGCAAACTATCCAACAGCGGGTACCATGATCGTTATGCCTGCGAACCAGCATTTGGTAACCAGAATAAAAGAACACGTGGAGGCTGAGCCGCATGAATTGTTCAGCGTAACATTAATGGATAACGTACTGATCTGCCGCTATCTGGGCCATCAGGCACAAGCCGCTAAACGGTTATTTATCAAGGCATGGAACATCGCGCGGCCGCAGGTGCAAAACATTGCAGCATGTATGCCCCGAATCTGGAACACGTGAACTCTTATTATTCACGGCTGTAAAACGCAATCGTTAAGGAATGTCCCATGGAATTATCACCCCGCGAAAAAGACAAGCTGTTACTTTTCACCGCCGCACTACTGGCTGAGCGGCGCAAGGCGCGCGGCGTCAAGTTAAACTATCCGGAAGCAGTGGCTTATATATCCGCCGCCATTCTGGAAGGCGCGCGCGAAGGCCGCAGTGTTGCAGAGCTGATGAGTTACGGCACGACGTTATTAACGCGTGAAGACGTAATGGATGGCATTCCTGAAATGATTGATGAAGTGCAGGTAGAAGCGACTTTTCCGGACGGCACCAAGCTGGTCACCGTGCACAATCCCATTGTTTAGAACTATCTGGAGATAACTGTGATACCCGGCGAATATTTTATCGATGACGGTGAAATTATCCTGAATAAAGGCCGCAAAACCATCACCCTTAAGGTCGCCAATACTGGCGATCGCCCTGTTCAGGTGGGATCGCATTATCATTTTTATGAAACCAACAGCGGCTTGTCGTTTGACCGGGAAGCCACCCGCGGTTTTCGTCCCAATATACCGGCGGGCACCGCGATCCGTTTCGAACCGGGACAGGAACGCGAAATCGAACTGGTGGAATACGCCGGTGACCGGCACGTTTATGGATTTAACGGAAAAATCATGGGTCCATTGGAGGACAATGCATAATGGTTAAAATCAGCCGTCAAGCCTATGCGGAAATGTATGGGCCCACCACCGGCGACCGGGTGCGCCTGGGCGATACTGATATCATTATCGAAGTGGAAGCCGACCGCACCACCTACGGCGACGAAGTCAAATTCGGCGGCGGTAAAGTGATTCGCGATGGCATGGGCCAGAGCCAATCCACTTCCCATGAAGCGGTTGACGTGGTAATTACCAACGCCTTGATCCTCGACCATTGGGGCATTATCAAGGCGGACATCGGCATCAAGGACGGCCGCATCGCCGGTATCGGCAAGGCGGGCAATCCCGGCGTGCAACCCAACGTGGACATTATCGTAGGGCCTGGCACCGAGGCCATTGCCGGTGAAGGCATGATCCTGACCGCGGGCGGCATTGACGCTCATATTCATTTCATTTGCCCGCAACAGGTGGAAGAAGCCCTGATGTCCGGTATAACGACTATGATCGGCGGCGGAACCGGGCCCGCAACCGGCACCAAAGCGACGACCTGCACACCCGGCCCGTGGAATATCCACCGCATGCTGCAGGCGGCGGAAGAACTGCCCATGAACCTGGGTTTTCTCGGCAAAGGCAATGCCAGCATGCCCGACGCATTGACCGAACAGATGGCCGCGGGCGCAATGGGATTGAAACTCCACGAAGACTGGGGCACCACGCCCGCCGCCATCAATAACTGCCTGGCGGTAGCCGATGAACAGGACGTGCAGGTCGCGATACATACCGATACCTTGAATGAATCCGGTTTTGTGGAAGATACCATTGCCGCGTTTAAAGGCCGCGCTATTCACACTTATCATACTGAAGGCGCCGGCGGAGGCCATGCGCCAGATATCATAAAAGTATGCGGCGAAGCCAATGTCTTGCCGTCCAGCACCAATCCGACCCGCCCTTACACGGTCAACACCATTGATGAACACCTCGATATGTTAATGGTGTGCCATCACCTGGATCCCAAGATTGCTGAAGATGTGGCATTCGCCGAATCGCGCATCCGCAAGGAAACCATCGCCGCGGAAGACATCCTGCATGACCTCGGCGCTTTCAGCATGATCTCTTCGGATTCGCAAGCCATGGGACGCATTGGTGAAGTGATTTGCCGCACCTGGCAAACCGCGCACAAAATGAAAGTACAGCGTGGCGCGTTAAAACAGGACAGCAGCCGTAACGACAACTTCCGCGCGAAAAGGTATATCGCCAAGTACACCATTAATCCGGCGATCACCCATGGCATCAGTCACGAAGTGGGCTCGGTTGAAATCGGCAAACTGGCCGACCTGGTGTTGTGGAAACCGGCATTCTTCGGCGCAAAACCCGCGCTGATCATTAAAGGCGGCATGATCGTGGCGGCGCCCATGGGCGATCCCAATGCTTCCATACCCACGCCGCAGCCGGTGCATTACCGGCCGATGTTCGCCGCGTTCGGCATGGCGCGCGCGGCGACTTCGGTCAGCTTCATTTCCAAAGCGGCTATGGAAAGCGGAATTGCAGACCAGTTAAAACTCAGCAAGCGGGTATTGGCCGTCTGCAACACGCGCAACATTGGCAAGCAAGACATGATTCATAACCGCTATCAGCCGAAAATGGAAGTGGACGCGCAAACCTATGAAGTGCGCGCGGATGGTGAACTGTTAGTTTGCGAACCGGCGGACGTATTGCCGCTGGCGCAACGTTACTTTTTGTTTTAGAAAATAAGATATATCGTAAGGTGGGCACCGCACACCAGCTTGATTGTTTCGGTTCGCGGAGCTCACCGCATATATGGTCTCCTCCCGTTTTGCAAGGCTGAGTTGCCAGTCATAACAGGGACAGGTTTGCTGCCATATATCCGGCCTGTT
>JAKEGK010000270.1 GCA_022627515.1 Gammaproteobacteria bacterium | reverse complement strand
TTTGGAATCCAGCAGGATCTATTGGCACAACAAGATGGACTGATTTTTGCGGTACGTTCTGTACAGCTCGAGTATGTAAAGCCAGCGAAGTTTAACGACTTACTCGACGTTTCCGTCGCAATTTCCAAAGCCGGTAAAGCGAGTTTGACTTTCAATCAGACCATTCGTCGGGCTGAAGGCGATAAGCAGCTTTTGTGCACCGGCCAGGTGAAGGTTGCATGCTTGACTGCCGATACATTACGACCACAGGCCATTCCGGAAAAAATAAGCAGGGAGATATTCGGTGGAAGCTGATCTTTCAATCATTAGTTTAGTGCGCAACGCCAGTATACTGGTTCAGATCGTAATGGGGCTGTTGTTGATGGTTTCCATATTTTCCTGGACCGCGATTTTTCAGAAATGGCGCGTCATGAAAAAAGCCCGGCTTGCCGCGGCGGAATTTGAAGAGAAATTCTGGTCGGGCGGTGATCTGGGGGCCCTCTATAATCAAATCACTTCAGGTCGCTTTGAAAATTCCGGCATGGCGAACATATTTGAAGCCGGCTTCAAGGAATTCGCCCGCTTGCGCAAGCAGCAAGGCCTCGACAACAAGACAGTTCTTGAAGGATCACAGCGCGCCATGCGGGTGGCGCTAACGCGTGAAACCGACCGTCTCGAACGCAGTTTGCCATTCCTGGCGACCGTTGGTTCCACCAGTCCCTATGTCGGTTTGTTTGGCACGGTGTGGGGCATCATGAATTCATTCCGCGCCCTGGGTAATGTCAAACAGGCCACTCTCGCCATGGTCGCGCCCGGTATCGCGGAAGCGCTGGTGGCTACCGCCATGGGCCTGTTCGCCGCGATTCCCGCGGTAATTGGCTACAACCGTTATGCAACCGATCTGGAGCGGTTGGTGTCCCGTTATGAAACTTTCATTGATGAGTTCTCCAGTATTCTGCAAAGGCAGGCGCATAAATAATGGCTACCCATTTGCACAGAACCCGTAGAAAACCCATGTCCGAAATCAATGTGGTGCCTTATATTGACGTCATGCTGGTGCTGCTGGTGATTTTTATGATCACCGCGCCGCTGTTAACGCAGGGAGTCAGTGTGGATTTGCCGCAAGCTTCCGCCGAGCCGCTTTCAAAAGACGCCGATGAACCGTTGATAGTATCGGTGGATGCGCAAGGAAACTATTATCTTAATGTCGGTGAAAATCCTGATGCACCGATTGATGGTGAAAAAATGACGACCATGGTCGCGGCGGTGCTGCGCCATAAACCGGGTACGCCTGTCATGATCAAGGGAGACCGCAATGTGCAATATGAAAAAGTGGTAACCGCCATGTCACTGCTGCAGACTGCTGGTGTGCCCAGTGTCGGTTTAATCACGCAAACTCCTGAGACACCACGCAAGTCACGAAAGTAATCATTGCAAAACACAGCAAAGGCCAGCGAGTTCAATCCGTGTTCAAGACTATTTTTAAAAATCCTTTCGCATTATTTTATGCCATCCTGGTGCATGTGGTGTTGTTTGCCGTGTTAACAGTGAGCCTTGATTGGGAAACCGAAACCGAAGCGCCAAAACCGCAAGTGGAAATCGTCAAAGCGGTCAGCGTGGATGAGTCAAAAGTCCAGGCTGAACTGGATAAGTTAAAAAAAGCTGAACAGGACCGGATTCGCAAGGAACAGGAACGCCAGAAAAAACTGGAGCAGGAAGCGGATGCGGCGCGTAAAAAACGCGAGCAGGAAGAACAACGTCTGGCGGAGCTGGAGAAACAGCGCCAGCAGGAAAAACAGAAACTGGAACAGGAAAAGAAACGCAAGCAGGAAGAACTGGCGCTGCTGGAGCAGCAAAAACTGGATAAAGAAAAAAAGCGTTTAGCGGAAGAAAAGAAGCTGCAGGATACGCAAAAACAACGCGAGGCGCTGGAAAAAAAGCGGCGCGAAGAAGAGCAGCGTCTGGCCAAGGCGCGTGAAGAAAAGAAACGCCTCGACGAGGAGGCGCGGCAACGCAAAATCCAGGAAGAAAAACGCCGGCGTGAAGAGGAAGAAAAACAACGCCTCGCGGAAATGGAAAAGGAAATGGAAAACATGCGGCAGTCGGAAGTGGCTGCCGAAGAAGCCAGGCTCGCGGAGGAGCGCGAAAAACAAGCGCAAAGCACCATTGACCAGTATGTTGGATTGATAAAAGAGAAGGTTACCCGTAACTGGAGCAAACCGCCCAATGCCAAAGCGGGGATGTCGTGCACTGTATTTGTGCGATTGATACCCGGAGGTGGTGTAGCGCATGTGGAAATTACTAAAAGCAGCGGCGATGGTATATTTGACAGATCGGTAGAAACCGCGGTGCGCAAGGCGGAACCGTTACCGTTGCCGCCGGATTCCGGTTTGTTTGATAGCTTTCGAGATGTACAATTTGTATTTAAACCGGAAGAGCAAAGCTGATTATGTTACGCAAACAACTCACCATCATTTTATTTTGCCTGTTTTTGGGCAACCTGGCGCAGGCTGCGCCGCTCACCATCGAAATCACCCAGGGTGTGGAATCCGCGTTGCCCGTTGCCATCGTTCCCTTTGGTGTGGAAGGCGCACGCAAGCCGCCTGACGATATTGCCAAGATTGTGTCAATGGATCTGGCGCGCACGGGCCGGTTTGACCCCATGGATGAGAAGGACATGCTGGCGAGGCCCAGCGCGCCCGAGAATCTCAAGTTTCAAAATTGGCGTCTTATGCAACGTGAAGCGCTGGTGATAGGCAAAGTCAAGCATGAATCAGGCGATCGTTATGCTATCAGTTTTTGGTTGTTTGATGTGTACAAGGAAACGCAACTTGCGGCGTTTAACATAACGGGTACCGAGTCCGGTTTTCGAGCAGTGGCTCACAAAATCAGTGATATTATTTATGAGAAACTGACAGGAGAGCCAGGTGCATTTTCCACCCGGATTGCGTACATTACGGCCACTCCGGACAAGAAGGATAAGCTGCAAAAAGAATATTCGCTGTGGATCGCGGATGCTGACGGCTTCAATCCGCAGATATTGTTGAAATCCAAGGAGCCGGTCTATTCCCCGGCATGGTCCCCTGATGGTCAGAAAATTGCTTATGTGTCCCATGAGCGCGGCAAACAGCAACGTATTGTTATTCAGGAATGGTTGTCCGGGGCGCGAAATATAACAACAATGCCATTGAATGGACGTCAAAGTTCACCTGCCTGGTCACCGGACGGAAAAAAATTAGCGTTTACGAATCATAAAGATGGCAACGCGGAAATATATGTCTTAGACTTATCAAGCAAAAATGTACAGCAGATTACCAATCACTGGGCTATAGAAACTGAACCAGTCTGGACTCCTGATGGGAGATCGATTATTTTCACCTCCGATCGGGGCGGACGGCCACAGTTGTATAAAACTTCTGCAAATGGCGGGGCGGTAACCCGATTGACTTTTGAAGGAGTTGAAAATGCCAGAGCGGCGGTTTCGCCGGATGGAAATATGATCGCAATGGTAACCGCTATCAGAAATGATTCGACCAACCGCCTCGAATACAAAATCGCGGTCATGGAATCGGCGACAGGTTATTTAAGTATTCTGACGGATGGAATACTGGACGAATCACCGAGTTTTGCACCCAATGGAAGTATGATTATATACGCAACCACCACACGCCGTGGCCGTGGTGAACTTGCAGCGGTATCAGTAGATGGAAGTGTTAAACAAAGTTTGGCCTATGAAGACGAAGTGCGGGAGCCAGCTTGGTCCCCGTTAAACAATAAATAAGGAGTAGAAGAAGATGAGAATCTTATCCAAGTTATCGGTAGCATTAGTATCCGCGGTGCTTTTATTGAATGGTTGTGGAACTACAGGTGAAGCTGAACAGGAGCAAGGTGCGGTTGCGGGAGGTGGCGCGGCAGCCGGCACTGCGGAAGACGCGGCGGCGGCAGCGGCCACGGCGCCAACTGCGGAAGCGCAACCTGTCGAACAACCCAAAGAGCGGTCCCCCCTGGAAGAAGGTTTGTTAGCACAGCGTGTTGTGTATTTCGACTTTGACAGCAGTGTGGTGCATGATGATGCCATGCCAATGTTAAGAGCCCATGCCCAGTACCTGGCCAGCAACGGCACTAACATTACTGTGGAAGGACATTGCGATGAACGCGGCACCCGCGAATACAATATCGCGCTGGGAGAACGCCGCGCTGACGCAGTACGCCGCATCTTGCTGGCAAACGGTGTATCGGCAAGTCAAATCAAAATCGTCAGTTATGGTGAAGAACGCCCGGCAGCTTTGGGTCATGACGAACAGGCATGGGCATCGAATCGCCGCTCCGAATTGATGTACTGATTTGACAGCCGAAGTTTGGATTTATCGTGAAGAACCTATTACGCCGCGCAAAGCCTTGCAGTAAAACGCCGCTTTGCGTGGCGTTGATCTATGCTGCGATAGTGTCCATGAGCGTGGCGTATGCATCGCCCGCCCCTGTTGTCGACTCCGCTGCACAGAGCGCCAAGGTCAGGGATCTTGAAAACCGGCTCAGGCGGCTCGAGACCAGCGCGAATAATCAGGAACTGGTCAACCTGATGCAACGTTTCGATCAAATGCAACGCGATATGCAGCGGCTGATTGGTGATATCGAAATACAAAATCATCAATTGCAAAGCATGAAAGACCAGCAAAAAAAATTGTATGGCGATATCGACCAGCGATTGCGCAAATTGGAGCAGGGAGCCGCAGCAAAAGGTCCGCCGTCAACGGGATCAGCCATCAGCCAGATACCGGTTACACCAGCCGAAGGTCTGGTAGCCGGAAGTCGGGCTGCTGAACCGGCTGCGCCAGTGCAGGAGGCTGCCTCACAACTGGTTCCGCCGGCTTCAACCGAGGCGTCAGAAGTGGAGCAGAATGTTGCCCGCTCTGCGTATGAACGGGCGTTTAATTTGCTAAAACAGGGCCGATACGATCTGGCCAGTCAGTCATTCAAGGCATTCCTGGAAACCTATCCCGATGCCAGTTATGCTGACAATGCGCAATACTGGTTAGGAGAGGCGAATTATGCGGAAAAAAAATACGACCAGGCATTGACCGAGTTTAAGAAGGTCATCGACAAATATCCCAATAGTCCCAAGCGCGCCGACGCCATGCTAAAAATCGGCTACACCTATGATGAGTTGGGTAACAAGAAGCTGGCCATGGAAACCCTGAATTCTATTGTTTCAACTTATCCCAACTCAACGGCCGCACGCCTCGCGCAAAAGCGCATGCAAAGTCTGAAATCCGCCCAGTAGCAAAGTAGCCAACGGGACGCCGATTTTTTTTTGTTATCTGTACTCTGAAATAACGTTGTTATTTATTTTTATAACCTGTGAATAACATCCGACAACCGTCAGCGCAAGAGTCAACTGCCAGAATAAAGCCCGATAACGCCTTGCGCATCACCGAGATTTTCTATTCCCTGCAAGGGGAATCGCGTTCCGTTGGCATGCCTACAGTGTTTGTACGATTAACCGGCTGCCCGCTGCGCTGCCGGTATTGTGACACCGCGTATGCATTCACTGGAGGGGAATGGATGTCAATTGATGACGTAATGTCGAGTGTCCGGCAGTATCCCGCGCATTGGGTAACCGTGACCGGCGGTGAACCGCTGGCGCAAAAAAACTGTTTGCAATTGCTCACGCGCTTATGCGATGCCAGCTATCACGTATCATTGGAAACCAGTGGCGCTTTGCCGGTAGATGAGGTTGACCGGCGCGTTACCAAGGTCATGGACCTGAAGACTCCGGGATCGGGAGAAGCAGACAGGAATTTATGGGAAAACCTGCGCTATCTATTACCGCAAGATCAGGTCAAGCTGGTGATTTGTGATGAACTGGATTATCTATGGGCAAAAAAAATTATTGAGGAACACGGCCTGGCAGATAAATGCGAAGTATTGATATCCCCAAGTTACGGACAAATGAATGCAACCGAGCTTGCCGAGTGGATTCTGCGGGATGGTCTCAATGTGCGCTTCCAGGTGCAATTGCATAAAATTCTTTGGGGAGATCAACCGGGAAAATGACGAAGCGGGCGGTTATTCTGGTTTCCGGCGGGCTGGATTCAGCAACCACTCTGGCCATCGCCAAAGGCCAGGGTTATTCCTGTTACGCATTGAGCTTTGATTATGGCCAGCGTCATCGTTGCGAATTGCAAGCCGCGGTAAAATTAGTACAGCGCATGGGCGTGGCTGAACATAAAATACTTCCCCTGGATTTGGCGGGCATTGCCGGGTCGGCGCTTACAGACCTGTCTGTCGCGGTGCCTCAACAGCCGGCAGAGGGCATACCGGTTACTTATGTTCCGGCGCGCAATACCGTGTTTTTATCGCTGGCGCTGGGATGGGCTGAAGTGCTCGGCGCGTTTGATATTTTTATTGGAGTAAACGCCGTGGATTATTCGGGATACCCGGATTGCCGTCCCGAGTTCATCCAGGCGTTTGAGAAGATGGCCAATCTTGCCACCAGGCTGGGTGTTGAGCAACAACCTTTCAAAATCCGAACACCATTAATCAATTTATCCAAGGCGGAAATCATTAAACAGGGAATTGCGTTAGGCGTTGATTATGGCCTGACAGTTTCCTGTTATGATCCGGATGAAGAGGGCAAAGCCTGTGGTGTTTGTGATTCCTGCCGTTTCAGGGCGGCAGGTTTTAAGGCAGCGGGAATCAAGGATCCTACACGGTATCGATAAATTAAATCCGGGTTTAAGCGCAGGTTTGCAACAGAATGATCGTGTTGTTCACAGATTATGGTTTTAACGGGCCGTATGTCGGGCAGATGAAATCTGTTCTAACGCAATTATCGCCGCGCACAACCGTGATCGATTTAATGCATGATGCCCCCAGTTATAATGCTGAAGCATCTGCTTACCTGCTGGCGGCGCTGGTTAATGAATTTCCTGACAATACTGTATTTTTATGCGTTGTCGATCCCGGCGTGGGTAGCGGCCGGAAGCCCGTTATTGTAAAAGCAGGCAAGCAGTGGTTTGTCGGCCCTGATAATGGCCTGTTTAATGTTGTTGCTTTACACGCCGCGGACAAAAGTGAAGTAAAATGGTGGTGCATTGACTGGAAACCGCAACGTTTGTCTTCCAGTTTTCATGGCCGGGATTTATTCGCGCCTGTGGCCGCGATGCTGGCTAACGGAGAGCCGGTTCCGGGTGAACCACTATTACTGGAAAGAAAAGCGCTGGAGAAAAAGGCTAAAATAAACTGGCCGGCTGATCTGGCGAAAATTATCTACCTGGATCATTTCGGTAATGCCATCTCAGGAATTCGCGCCAGTTCCATTACGGCAAGTCAGACTATTATCGTCAACGGGTACCGATTTGACTGGGCAAGAACTTTTTCAGATGTTAATCTAGGTGACGGCTTCTGGTATGAAAACGCCAACGGATTGGTGGAAATAGCGGTCAATCAGGGACATGCAGGTCAGCAGTACAACTTGGGGGTTGGAGACGAGGTGCAGATAGTCATTCATTGATTCGTTCGGTCGAATCCCTTCCACATTAAATATCATCAATTACAAGAGAGTCATCATAGGTGGTGATAATGCCTGTGCAACAAGATCAAAGCAAAGCATTTGTATTTTATATTTTGTTAACGGCAGTAGTCTGTGGCGCGCTGGTGATGGTGATAGAAGTCATGGGTTCACGGGTTATTGGCCCGTTTTTTGGGGTCAGTCTTTTTGTCTGGACGTCATTGATTGCCGTAACCCTGGTGGCGCTGGCGCTGGGTTACGGTTTTGGCGGCTATTTGTCGGATCGCTACTCCTCGCCGCGTTATCTATATCTGATAATCATGCTGGCCGGCGCCTTGACATTGCTGGTGCCATTTCTGCAAAAACCTGTTTTGCAATTTTGTGTGCCGCTCGGATTGCGGAGCGGGGCTTTTATCAGCACCCTGATTTTATTTGGCCCCCAGTTATTCCTGCTGGGTTGCGTGTCGCCGTACCTGGTAAAGATCGCCGCGTCACAGCTGCGCAACCTTGGCGCGGTAGTGGGCGGGCTTTATGCGTTATCCACCATTGGCAGCACGGTGGGCACGATTATCACCGGTTTTCTGCTAGTGGCGCTGCTCGGTGTGGACAAAATATTTCTGGTAACAGGTATTTTGCTTATCAGCCTTTCAGCCGGTTATTTCCTGCTTTTCAAACGGCAGTGGGTGGCCGCTGCTGCGGTTATTCTACCATTCGCGTTATATCATCCTTACGAATTCACATCCAAAATACTGGCCGATGGCAGTGAGCTTAGCAAAGTGGCGCATATGGAAAGCTTCTATGGCACCCTGAAGGTGATCGACAGCAAATCCACGGATAAACATTCGCGGTACATGATGATCGACAGCCTGATCCAGGGTGGCATGGACATGAAAAATGGTTTGTCGATTTATTTTTATAACTATTACCTCCAGTTTCTTCCCTATATGCTGCACCCTGCCGGAACGAGTTGTCTGGTGATAGGCGTAGGGGCGGGACTGGTGCCGGCCTGGTATGAACAAAACGGAGTTACCTGCGACATCGTTGATATTGACCAAAAGGTTATTCAGCTGGCGCAGCAATATTTTAATTTTAACAACAAAGGCGAGGTGTTTACGGACGATGGGCGGTATTACCTCGCGAGTTCTCCAAAACAATATGACTTTCTGATTCTGGATGCATTCAGCGGTGACCTCACTCCGGCGCATCTGCTGAGCAAGGAAGCGCTTACTTCGGCCAAAATGCGGCTGATGCCCCAGGGTGTGCTAGCAATTAATATTATTGGAAATCTGGTGGGTGAAAACTTTATGACGGCTTCCGTGGTCAAAACCATGGAAGAAGTATTTGATCAGGTAGAAATTTATCCTGCGTTTCACGTAAATGATTCCAACGCCATTGGTAACGTTATCATTGTGGCTTACCAGGGGGAGCCCAGGGACTTTCAACCCGTTGACAACAAAATTTTTACCATTCATCCTTTCTTTGAGAAGGCGATCCGGGATAACCTCGGAACACGCTTCTATTTCCCTGCCGGCACGCATGCCATCACACTTACCGATAACTATAATCCAATAGACTTTTATGATTTTTGGCTGAGAGAACTTGTTCGCAAAATGATTCTGGATACTATAGATTGGGATTTACTTGCTGGATGATCTATGCAATGCAGTAATAAATGTTGTCTGTTGTTATTGCTGGGTGTTTTGACCAGCCTCTCTGCGCAAGCGGATTTTGATGAAGCTACCAAGGCTTATTTGCAGGGGGATTTTGAAAAAGCCCGTTACGAAGCGCTGGTCGACGCCACCGACGGCAAACCCGCGGCGCAAATGCTGCTGGGACAATTATATTTTAATGGCGAAGGTGTGGAGAAAGATCTGAAGGCCGCCATGTATTGGTATGAAAAAGCCGCCGCCCAGGGATTTACCGATGCGCAATACCGTCTTGGTTCTCTTTATTTTGACGGCAATTACAATATCCCCAAGGACTACGACAATGCTTATAAGTGGCTACAGCTGGCCATGGAGAGCGGTCATGCCGAGGCTAAGTCCAAGGTCGAAGGCCTGTTTAAACTGGAAACGGGTAAAGTGGTCAACTTGCATGAGTCACCGGAAGTATTGCAGCAAGTGGCAAGTTCGGGAAATCAACACGCCAGGTTTTTGTACAGCGAAAAGTTGTTAAAAGGCGAAGGATTCCCGCAGGACAAGGCGCAAGCCGTTGCGATGTTGACGGAAGATGCAAAACAAGGATTCGTGAAAGCGCAAAAACGCCTGGGTGAACTGTATTTTTACGGTGACGGGGTTGCGCAGGATTATTACGAAGCCTATGCCTGGAGTATGGCGTATGCAGGCACCAAGGACTTGGGCGGTCTGATGCGTGATGGCAAGCAAACCGCGCGTTCCGCTTTGCGCAAGCTGGATGACGGCAGTCACCAGCTCGCTTACGAGAAATCCAGGGAATACTTTGAGCAATACGTGCTGCCATTTCATAAAAACGCCCGCGAAGTCGGGCCGGACAAATATCGCATTGTTGTAACCAGCCAAAAGCCGCTGCCGCTCACGCAACAACAAGAACAGACTAAAGCCGTTGCATCACTCAATCAATCCGCGGCAACAACCGCGGCGGGTGTGTCAAAAAAAACATCCTGTGATGGTATTGAAGATAAAACCGCCGAAAGAACCAAGGAAGACGTTGGCCGGGTGCTGGATCAATACAAGGGTATTATCGATGCCGCTTATAATCTGGCGCTCAGGAAAAACCAGAATATTAAAGGCAGGATTGAAATAGAAATTGAGATTGATCCATCCGGGAGTGTTTCCGGTATTAAAAAGCGCCCCGCAGGCTCTCTGAATGATCCGGAATTTGAAACCCAACTGGTTGAACGGATCAAACAAATTGATTTTTGCGCTAAAGGCGTCAAGCTTTTCACGGTTGCTTACCCCATAGAGTTTATACCCCCCGCCGACAATCAGGCAGCGGATATTGATCCGGTGCTGGCGCGGACCATGGAGGCGGTGGAACGCAAACAAGGAGCCGCCGGCGATAAAACGAAAGTCATCGATGATTTGCGAGGCAAGATCAATGCAGCCCCGCCGGTACCTGCGCAACCGGCTTCTCCGGCTGCACTATCGGCCGCGGTAGCGAATAAGGCGGCGGTGGATCCGGCCGAGCGCAGCGAATCCACAAGCACAAAGGTTGAAACTCCGGCCGCGAGTACTGATACCAGCGATCCAGGTACCGAAAGTGACAAGGCGGCAATTGTTCCAGGCGCTGAGATTGCCGGCACGGAAGTCTCAGGGGCGTTGTCGGGAGACGATAAACAAACAGTTGCTGTAATTGATGCTGGCGCAACTGACGGCGCAGAAAAACGCAATTACCGGGATGTGCATAACGTATTTATACGGCACAAATCCAAAATGAACGATATGTATTTACGCGCCTACGAGCAGGACAAGAAACTCCGCGGGCGCATAATATTTGAGCTGACCATCGAACCTGATGGTACGGCAAGGTCCGTTGAAATTCAGTCCAGTGAACTGGAGGCTCCGGGATTAGAGGAGGAATTAATCGACTACGTGAAGTCTATGGATTTCGGCAAGAAAAATACCACACCTTATGAATTGAGCTACCCGATCGATTTCCTGCCATGAAATTTGCGCTAGCCAGCCCAGTATCATTGCTGCGTAGTAATGTCCTAAGCGGTGATTCTTATGCAAACTGGATGTAAGCAAAACATTTGTTACAGAAATCTGTCACCAAAATTTGTCACAAATATTTCTTCCCGGCCGAACAAAATTTTTAAGATATGGGACAGTTTTCCGATAACTAATGCAAATGCTTAATGTCTAATTGCAAAAATCGATGACCAGAAAATACAAGAAGTAATGGATTCTAAACGAATGACTAACAAGAATATTTCTCCACGGCGGCCGGTAGTGCTGGTAATTCTTGATGGATTTGGCATCAGCCCCAGTACGGAACACAACGGAGTGGCGCAAGCCAATACGCCACGCCTGGACGGATTTTTTGCGCAATATCCATCAACCTCTTTAAAAGCGTCTGGCCACGCGGTTGGTCTGCCCGACGGACAAATGGGTAATTCCGAAGTGGGCCATTTAACGCTGGGTTGCGGTCAGATAATCCGTCAGGACCTGGTGACCATTGATGATGCCATTAAGAACGGAAGTTTTTATGAAAACCCGGTATTGCTGGAAACGGTGAACTCGGCCAGGAGCAACGGAACACCCGTGCACCTGATCGGCCTGGTGTCCGATGGCGGGGTGCACAGTCATATCAATCACCTGCTTGCGCTTATCAATTTATGTCAGCGGCAGAATGTCAAACCGCTGGTGCATATGATTACCGATGGCCGTGATACACCACCGAAATCCGCCAAATTATATTTACCGGAACTTGAGGCGGCGCTGCATAAAGCGGGCGGCCGGATTGTGTCAGTCATGGGGCGATATTATGCGATGGACAGGGACAACCGCTGGGACCGCACTGAAAAAGCCTGGCGCGCGATTGCGCTTGGACAAGGACAGTTAATGGCGGAATCGGCGGCGCAGGCGATCGACATCGCCTATCAGAACGATCGTTCAGATGAGTTTATAACCCCAACGGTTTTATCCAGCGAATGCCGCATTGACCGCAATGACACGGTAATATTTTTCAATTTCCGCAAAGACCGGGCGCGTCAGCTGACCGCTGCGCTCGGCAGCAGGGATTTTACCGCGTTCTCCAGAAATGATTATGCGCCGGTTTCCGTGACATGCATGACTGAATACGATGAATATTTTCATTTGCCTTATGCCTTTTGCCAGGACCGGCCCAAGGTCACCCTGGCGGAAATTATCAGTAACCAGGGATTAAGCCAGCTGCATTGCGCTGAAACAGAAAAATACGCCCATGTCACTTATTTCTTCAACGGCCGGGTTGGTGAGGCGTATCCCAATGAAGACCGCATTATTGTGCCGTCGCCCAAAGTCGCCACTTATGATGAAACGCCCGCCATGAGCGCCCATGAAATCAGTGATGAGGTTATCCGGGCGATTGAGTCTGGGAAGTACGCCTTCATAGTTGTTAATTACGCCAATGGCGACATGGTAGGGCATACGGGAATACCCGATGCGATCATCCAGTCTGTCGAAGCGCTGGACTGCGAAGTCGGGCGGTTGCTGGATTGCGCTATTGAGCATGAGTATTCAGTGATAGTCACGGCGGATCATGGCAACTGTGAAGAAATGGTCGACGCGTTGACCGGGGAGCCGCATACCCAGCACACTTCTAACCCTGTGCCATGCCTGGTGGTCGACAGGCGCTATTGGCAATTGGCGAGTGGCGCGGGTCTTAGCAGCATTGCGCCTACTGTGTTGCAACTCATGGGTATTGAACAGCCTCACTCCATGCCATCGCAATCATTGCTGATCACGTCAGTTGCGAAAGCCAGTTAGTTCGCGTTATGTTTAATCAATGCCGGTAGCCGTGATGTCAGCGGTGTATGTCCAACAGTATATGTCAAATAAATACTACAGCGCAGGTCTAATATCTGTATTCATTAATTTTGTGATGATTGTCTGGACTATGACAAAGGTAACTTCAAGCGTAATGGTAAATTCAAGGTCTCAGTCAGATAATCCTTTACCGGTCTGCTGGAGTACCCTGTGGTATAAGCCATGCCCCCATGCCAGCCATTCCAGCAGACCGCCTTTTTAAATCGATTAAATCCCAACCATTGCTGAGCAGAAACTGTCAACTTGTGTCCTGGAATTGCGTTTATTATCCATAGACGGTGTTTAAGATGTTCCTTTCACACTGTGACGGTCTGTGAATTGCGGTCCTGGACAAACGGTATTATTACGTCCAAAATCAATGGCTTGAGGTTTTTTGATGGATTGGACAAAATTACCATTCGTGGGGACTCGTGACGTCGCAAGCACTCGATCGCTTTTTAGCCAGTATTGAACGCAGGGCGTACCGTATGGCTTATATTGCCAGCGGTAACCGGGACGATGCGCTGGATATCGTGCAAGACAGTATGCTCAAGCTTGCCCAAAATTATGCGGATCGCTCGATTGAAGATTGGGGTCCGCTGTTCCACAGGATTTTGCAAAGCACCATCCGTGACTGGTATCGGCGCCAAAAGGTTCGCAACCAATGGCGTACGTGGCTGGAGTTTACCAAAGCTGGAACGTTGCAACGCGCGCAAAAGGATTCCGCAGACATCGGTAGTAATGACGCTCCGGGCAATGTTATGGACCTGTTTGAAGATGCGCACACGGAGGGCCCGGTAATAAAACTGGTCAACGAACGGACCATTGAAGCGTTAGAACAAGCATTGCATCTATTACCCTTGCGGCAACAACAGGCTTTTCTATTACGGGTTCTGGAAGGACTCAGTGTTGAAGAAACGGCGCAAGCCATGGGATGCACGGCGGGAAGCGTTAAAACACATTTTTCAAGAGCAGTACACACATTGCGGCAGAAACTGGAGGACCACCGGTTATGAGAGGCAAAGACCAGCAGAAACCACTCGGCGAGCAACTATTGTTGTCTGCTGCCAAAGCAACACTGGAAGACAGTGTTGAGCAAATTGATGCGCAAACGCTGGCACGGCTTGCGGCTATCCGCCAAAGCGCGGTGGATGCAGCAATGAGAAAACATTCTGCGACTGCATGGTTCTCCCGATGGATTTTACCCATGGGTGGCGCCGCCACCGCGATGGCTGTCGCGTTGGTGGTATTTACTCTATGGGTTCAGCCACCCGGGCAGGATGCCGCACCGGTTGCGGTCCTGGAAGACCTGAATATATTAACTGGTTCTGAAGAGATAGAGTTTTACCAGGAACTGGAATTTTACGAATGGTTAGCAGTAAATGAACAAGCCGCTGGTTGAAAGGGTATTGTCACGACTGCAAATGGCGCTGATACCGCTTGCGCTATTTGTCATCCTGCTGGGTATCGTATTTGATGCGAACGCAGCAGATGATGACGCCAGTCCCAGCATGGAGTTACTGGAATTTCTTGGGGAATGGCAAACCAAAGACGGTGAGTGGGTGGATCCCATGCGATTTCTCGATGTAAGCGAAAAGGATCTTGAAATGGATCCCCATGCAACAGTTAATGTCAATGAGGTTACACGCGATGATTAACCGGTTCATGATTTTGGTGTTACTGGGTGTGCTATCAGGCACAGGCTGGGCCGGGACGCTCCAAAACAAAATATCCTGGGATGATCTGGGCAGTGAAGAACAGCAACTCCTGCAGCCATATGCGGAAAAGTGGGACAGCCTGCCGCCAGGTCAGCAATGGCGCCTGATGAAAGGTGCGTCACGCTGGAATGAATTAACACCAGAACAACGGCAGTTGTTACGGCAACGATTCAAAACCTGGCAGGAACTTGATTCCGAACAACGCGAACTGCTGCGCCAGCGATTCGAACGTTTCGAGAATTTGACAGCAGAAGAACAGCGTCTGGTCAGGGACCGTTACCAGTGGTTTAAAAATCTGCCGGAAGACCAGCGCCAGCAGCTAAGGCAAGAATGGAAAGATATGACGCCGCAGGAACGTCAGAATGTTAAGCAGCAGCTAAAACGCATGCAGAAAATAAAAGTGCCGCCAGGAAAAGCTGCCGGAAAGGGTAAAGGCAATCAATAATCGGTAAAAACAACCCACGATCCGGAAAACCATCATAACCGTATGACGGTTGTTATTTTGCCTCTCCGATATCAATAAGATAATCGGCTTTTTGGCTGTTTGAGGCATTGCGCCATTCGCACCGTAAGGGTTACCTTATGGAATATGCCGCTCCTATATAAGGTCTCCCCTAAATTTTGGGTGTACATTTGTTTATTCAGTGCACAATCCGTTCTTCAGCTGTCGTTTGCTGACGATCTCACTATCACCGCGCCATATGTTCCCAGCCTGTTAAATGTGGAATACGGCATCGATTCTGATAACGGGCGGGAGCTGTTCCTCTTTACCAGCCTGGCGCTCGCGCCAGAACATCGTGTGTCCTTAAGTTATGGCAATCGCGACGAAAGAGTGAGCGATACGCTGGAAGCGCTGGATACTAAGACCTACGCCGCAGGTTACGCCTTTCATTCACACAAAAAATTCCGGGTGGGTGTTGATTTTGAACACTGGGGTGATGAAAACAAAATTACCACGGATACCTTAAGTGTGTTTCTTGCGTTGGACATCAATGCTTTTACAGTGACCGTGTCACCACAATACCGGCAAATAGAAATTTTTACAGGAGAAACAAATTGCAGCGGCAGTATAGACAACAACGACGTGGCGCTGGATGTGAAATATTTTCCCAACAGATACCTGGCGTTTAGCGCTGGTTATATGACATTTGATTACAGTGAGGATCGCGATACATTGCTAAGCTGCGCGGAATCTGAAGACATTCCATTATTGGTTGGACGGCTAAAAAGCGTCGCTGATGATAATCAGACATTGCTTGGTGTAAATTTTTTTGTGAACAACGAAACATTTGCACTGGATTGGGCGCGTGTTGAATCCGCCATTGACGGCGATGTCAGTTATATTTTGACTGCATACTTGGCCACGGACAGGTTTGGTGACTGGACTCTCGGTTTAACTGCAGGAACCCAGGATAACTACGATGATACAACTACCGACTTTATCAAAGGAACGGTGACCTATTATTGGTAATAATGTCCATGCAATTCGTGACTTTCACAACATAAAAAAAATTCCTCCCTGACCGGTCTAATATCAAACTTAAAGTCAACCGCGAAAGCGGCTCCGCGTTTAGTTCACAGTAAAAGCAGCTTTTTGCGCCGGAAATAACTATTAAATATCGGGGTGGATGACGTGAAAGCTTGTCTATCAAACCAACGGTTAATGTATTCCCTGGTCAGGAATTCTCATACCAGATTCTTCGTATATTTTGTGCTGGCTATCCAGGTGCTGGTTTCCGGCTGTGGATCAAATACCAATGAAGAAGCCAATATCCAGGAAAGTAAAGGCGAACTAACTATTGGGCTTACGGATGCAGAAGGTGAGTTTGTCAGTTACACCGTTGATGTTGTATCAATTACTCTAACCCGGGCCAATGGCGCCACCGTTCATGTTTTGCCAGTTACAACACGCGTTGATTTTGCGCAGTATACCGAGCTTACTGAATTTGTGACATCGTCCATGGTTCCGCTGGGAGCATACAGTCATGCAACCATGATGCTGGACTATACGAATGCGGACATTCGTGTTGAGAACGCGGCAGGTGAGGTAGTGCAGGTGTCAGATATACACGATAGCTCGGGAAATCCTGTCACCTCTCTGGAGATGACAGTGCATCTGGAAGGACGCAATAAACTGGTTATTTCCAACGGTGTGCCAGCCCATTTAACACTCGATTTCGACCTAAATGCGACCAACCAGGCCGTGTTCGACTCCAATGGGGCTCCTTCGGTTGTTGTTGAACCGTATTTGATAGCGGATGTGCAATTGCAGCGCCCCAAGGCGTATCGCTTGCGCGGCGCGCTGAACTCCGTGGATGCGGATAACAGTAGTTTTGAAATTATTATCAATCCCTTTCATCACCCGCATTCAAAGTTTTACGAGTTTGGCGATTTGACGGTTCAAACTGATGATCAAACCATTTATGACATAAACAGTCAGTCTTTTACCGGTCTTTCCGGTTTACAGACACTGAACACTTTGCCTCAATTCACTGCCGTCATCGTGCTAGGCAAGTTCGAATATAATCCTGCGCGATTTGTTGCCCGGGAAGTTTATGCAGGAGAAAGCGTGCCAGGCGGTGTGCTTGATGCGGTGGAAGGTAGTGTAGTGGCGAGAAGCGGAAACATGTTAACCGTGAGCGGAGCTACCTTGATACGCAGCGGCGGCGATGTGTCATTCACTGATATTGTGACGGTGAATATCGCGGACACTACGCTGGTGAAGAAGCAACTGTCAACGGACAGCCACACCATAGACGAAATCTCCCCGGGGCAAACGGTGTGTATTTCCGGAACCATTACTGACAATGACATTGAAAATATGCAAATGGACGCCGCCAATGGTGTGGTGCGCATGAAAATCACTAATGTTCGCGGCGTGTCGGCAGATGCTGCCAGCAGTGCATTGTCCGCTTACTTTATGATGGCCGCTGAACATTTCAATGACCAGCCGGCCGCGCTTTTTGATTTTTCCGGTACAGGCATCGATGCCGAGCATGATGCGGATCCCGCTAACTATGAAGTGGATACGGGTATATTATCTGTGACAGACATCGGCGCGCTTACACCAGTCAGTGTTTTTGGTTTTGTCAGTCCTTTTGGCGCAGCGCCTGCGGATTTTTTTGCAACCTCGGTAGTGGATTTAACCAAAGAACCGGCAATACTCACCATGAACTGGACGCCTGACACTTATCATCCCTTCAGTGAGGTTACCGGCAACAGCGTGACGTTGAATATGACAAATCGCGGAGTGTTCCATCACATTGGGCGTGGTGGCGCGATTGTCAACCTGGCCAGCATTTCTCCGCCACCGCTGATCCGCGGTGTGGAAAGTAGCGGCTGGTATGAACTTGAGGATAAGGGACCACATCGTGTTTTTTATGACTTTGAGGATTTTATTGCGGAAATCGAAGCGCGCCTGGCGCGTGGCAGTGCGATGAAACGAATTGTTGCACAGGGCTATTTTGATGATGTCAGCGGCACGTTAACAGCGGATACTGTGTCGGCGAAGCTGAAGTAACACGGTGCGATACCGGTTTCAATAT
>JAKEGK010000269.1 GCA_022627515.1 Gammaproteobacteria bacterium | reverse complement strand
GTTAACTCTTGACTAGTAATTCCATAAACAAAAAGATTTTCACCGTAACGGCGCTACGACGCAAAGAAATATCAAGGAATAGCTGATTTATTCCCTCTCCCTGGAGGGAGAGGGCCAGGGTGAGGGTGTAAGTTTTTGCTAGTATATCTTATGTCATCCTCAAAATGAGTTTTGCGACACCCTCTCCAGGGAGAGGGAATAAATCAGCTATTCCTTTATATTTCTTTGCGTCTTAGCGCCGTTACGTTGAAAATCTTTTTGTTTATGGAATTACTAGTCAAGAGTTAACACACATACTTATGTCAGACTACCGCAACGCCCAACGCCCGCCACCCGACGCCATACTCACTGCGATCGCCGATTATGTGCTCGATGAACAGCGTTTTCGTGACGAAGCTTATCACACCGCCCACTTATGTTTACTCGACAGCCTGGGCTGCGCGATGCTGGCGCTTGATTACCCCGCCTGCACGCGCCTGCTGGGACCGGTGGTGCCAGGCGCTACTTATATAGAGGGTGTTCCGGTTCCCGGCACAGCCAATCGCCTTGATCCAGTGCAGGCCGCGTTTAACATCGGGACCATGATCCGCTGGCTCGACTATAACGACACCTGGCTGGCGGCGGAATGGGGCCATCCTTCCGACAACCTCGGCGGCATCCTGGCGGTCGCCGCTTATATCAACGGGCAACGATTACAACACAATGATCCACCGGTGCTAATCGCCGATGTGTTAACCGCCATAGTCAAGGCCTATGAAATCCAGGGCATCCTGGCATTGAACAACAGCTTCAACGCCGTGGGCCTGGATCACGTTATCCTGGTGCGCATCGCCAGCACCGCGGTGGCCACCGCCATGCTGGGTGGGAATAAAGAACAGATTATCAATGCGCTGTCGAACGCCTGGATTGACGGCGGCGCCCTGCGCACTTACCGCCACGCGCCCAACACCGGCTCCCGCAAAAGCTGGGCCGCCGGCGACGCCACCAGCCGCGGCGTGTGGCATGCGCTTACTGCGTTAAAAGGCGAAATGGGTTATCCCTCGGCGCTGAGCGCGCCGCGCTGGGGATTTTATGACGTGCTATTTAAGGGCAAAGGGTTTTCCCTGGCGCAACCGTTTGGCGGTTATGTCATGGAAAATATTTTATTCAAGGTGTCGTTCCCGGCCGAATTCCATGCACAGACCGCGGTGGAAGCCGCGCTGCAATTGCATCCGCAAGTAACGAATCGCCTCGCGGATATTGCGCGCATCGAGATTGATACGCAGGAAGCTGGCGCGCGCATCATTGATAAAACCGGGCCGCTGAATAATCCCGCCGACCGCGATCACTGCCTGCAATACATGGTCGCCATCGGCCTGATCTTCGGCAACCTCACCGCCGAGCACTACGAAGACCACTTTGCCAACGACCCGCGCATCGACCGCTTGCGCACGGTCATGCACGTCAAAGAACAACCCTCATATACCAAAGACTATCTTGACCCCAACAAACGCGCCATCGCCAATGCCCTGCAAATATTTTTTAACGATGGCACTGTAACCGAACGCGTGGAAGTTCACTACCCCATCGGCCACAAACAACGCCGCCGCGAAGCGCTGCCATTGTTACGCCAAAAACTCGCTGATAATATTGCCAGACTTACCAATCCTGATGCGGTTCTTGGATTGTTTGACAACCCGATGGCTCTCGACCGCATGACGATCAATGATTTCCTGCGGCTGTTCGAAACGCAGAGGAAGTGATTGAGCGTTGATATCAATTATTCACATCCGCAACCTTTCCGCCTTTTACCGGTAATCAACACGGCACTAATGTCAGCACCGGGATTCCGTACTGCTCACGAACATTTTGCCTGACTCGACGGGAATGCACGGGCGGTTCGTGAAGAAAAAAAGCGCGATTCCGAATCAGCTTGCTCCAATACTGCAACAGTGCAACATCAACGAAGCGCAACGGCTTGCCAACACCCGCTACTTCGGTTTACGGTTTTATAAAGTCGCCGGCGCCGTGGAAGCGGTTTGCCCCAACAGCCATGCCTTGCGACAGTCCTGATGCCGGAGCCTGGCTCAGCGTCCAACCTGGTTTCAAAGCATTCCCAATCCGGCCGGAACATTACTCGCTGGTTATTCCACAAAACGAATTTGTTTTCTGTACCTGCGGAACATTAAGGTTTTGCCGGCATGTTTTCCCTTCGGCAATCCGCCGGCTTTGGTTGCTTAATGCGGATTTCCATAATATTAAATAATCCGCCGTGATATCGCCCGCCGGGCCCGGGAATTCACGCCTTATCAATTCTGAAAAGCCGGATAAATATTGTGCGGATGACGCCGTTATCTAGTCCACAAAGTAATGATATTCAAGGGGTGTGATATGTGATCCGCCGGTTGCCGGCCGAATTATTGAACCCCTTTTAGCCAGACGGCGACTTACGATTGAACGTGATAAATCGTAACACTTAAACGACAGATAGATTTCCCAACTGATCTTGCCTTGCAGCATGGGATTAGCGACCCTCAACATTAAATACCAGAATGCGGGAACCACAACAGCGCCAACGGTAGTCAAAATCAGTGATGGCTTTTTGTCGACGGGTGTAAGATGGCCGACCTGTAATAATAGGGAGTGTAATAGCACGGGCATGATCAGACCAATGGGTAGAAACACGATTTCATCCATGGGAATCATCCAGCCCGGGATGCTGAATGGCAGCAACGTATCCAAGCTTCGAATATATGCCACGATTAAAACAATATACAACGGCAACGCCAACAGGCCATAACTCCAGTGGATCGATTGTTTACGGAGTTGAAGAAACACACCGTAAACCGTAGTGGCAACAATAAGTACGCCAAGGATTGCGCCAAAGCGCACCCAGTATTTGAGATGCTCCGCTTCCAATAAAGAAGCAATTACCCCGTAAACGCCCGTGAAATAGAGCAGGATAAGGCACAACGGCAATGTCACCGTCAGGAAGAGCCAATAGGGTCTAGTAAAGTGTTTCATGGTCTCCCCTTTGCGTGAGCAGCACTTGCAGGGCGACAAAATATGCCCCCAGAAAAACAAAGTAGAACAAGGATCCCTGGACCGTGTGTAGCGTATCGGACACTGCAAAATTGAGGTTTTCACTGAACTCAAGCAACAGGATTCCGGCTATGATGCGGGATGCGTTGGCGACCAGTGTCACGGCATAAGTAATTGCGATCAATCCCAGGAACACATACAGCTTGCTTTTTTGCCACCGGTTAATAAATGAAAAAACACTCATGCACAGTGCGATAATAAAAAAGTTCAATCCCGCGCATCCCGCGCCAATCACCACCGGTGTGCCAATGGCCACGTAGCCATTATTTGGATCAAACCAGAAATCGATGGATGAAAACGCGTTAACCAATGCCGACGTAGGATAAAGTATCCATCTTAAATCGCCGGGACCGGCGGTGCTGTAAAAAAGCTTTACGCTTAACGCCAGCAAAACCGTTAGCGCTGAGATAATGACTGTTTCGTAGCTGTTGGAGAAAATCGTATTCTTACGTTCTATTAACTTTATGATAGGCGCAATATGTCTATTCACTCGATTCATATCTCATATAGCTCGAAACAATTTTTCAGCCGCTTATTTCCCAAGCACCTGAAAATCACGCGTGACACGATACCCTTGTTGGTCTACCAGCGTGAGCCTGTGTTCGCCAGGAGGAATGTCCACTGCCATGCGATGAAAAGTCTTGGTGGAACCCAGATAATGTTCGTCAAGATGCCAGTAAATATTGACGCCGGGATTCTTATGCATTGCTTCCAGCACTGTCTGGCTTTTACTGCCGGCTAGATCAACAGGGATATATATTTTTGTATTAAAGTCTGCGGGATACACCAGTTCCAGCGGTTGTTCACGGCCGCGATACTGCGGATTGCGTTGTGGGTCGACGCAATCAGAACGGTACGGTGGCAGAGACTGATACTTAACGTGATGTTGTTTGTAGTAATAGGCTTGTGTTGGCGGCAAGGTAAACCAGTTTGTATGTTGCATCTGGTTCACGGGCTCGCATCGGCTGTGCACCCGCCATTGCCCACTGGAATCCAGATGCACGCGTTGATAGTGATGGCTGACTGTTTGAAAATCCGCTTCCACCGGCATCCATTGCGATTCGGTTTCGCAGTTACCGTTGTTTAAAAGGCCATCTTCCTTGCAGACACTTACCTGGGTGAGTAAAGCCTCCGGCCGGGAAAACCAGCGCGTTGCCGGTAAATAGTTAAACACATCAAACAGTATCGGCGCCGCGGCGCCAAGTCCGGTTAATCCGGCGCGGCCTTCGCCGCTGGCGTTTCCCACCCATACACCGACAGTGTAATGGCGGTTACTGCCAATAGCCCAACCATCGCGCATTCCATAACTGGTACCGGTTTTCCAGGCAATTTTCTGCGCGCTGGAAAAATTGCGCCATTGGTTTTCGCCCGCAGGCCTATTTACATCCAGTAAGGCCTGCAACGTTAACCAGGCCGCACCGGGTTGGATGTCAATGCGGCGTCGTGTTTTGGTCCCCTGCCCTTGTACCAGGCAAGCTTGCCAATACGTGGCGCTACTATCATGCCGGCTTTGCTTGGCAATATACGCAAGGTTGGCATACATCTGTGTCAGATCCCACAAGTTGCCTTCAGAACCGCCCAGTATCAGGGTAAGACCATAGTCATCGGCATCGCGAAACAAGGTGCTCATCCCCATGTTGGTGAGCATGTCGTGGAAGCGCCGCACACCATGGGCGTGCAACATGCGCACTGCCGGTATATTCAGGGAACGCGCCAGCGCAACCTTGGCCGGCACGGCGCCGCGATAACGGTGATCATAGTTTTCCGGCTGGTAACCGTTCATGTGGGTGGGAATATCCGGCACTAGTGTGGTTGGCAGCAATTCGCCGTGTTGTAGCATCGACGCAAATAACAGTGGTTTCAGTATGCTGCCGGTACTACGTGGCCGTTGGACGATATCCACGGCGTAGCCTTTATGATTGTTGGTGGACCAATGAGCGTTGCCCACGTACGCGAGTACATCAAAGTTTTCATTGTCAATGACCAGTACTGCCGCATTGTTGATACCTTGTTGGCTGAGATTGTCGCTGTGAGTTTCCACTAATTGGGTAGCGTAACGTTGCAGATTTTCATCGATGGTGGATTCAAAACGTGTTTGCGCCGGGTAGCGGTTAATCAACGTTGCCAATAAATGTGGCGCGTGTTGTGGTAATACCTGGGGCTCATCGGGTATGGTTTCAGCTTTAGCCAAGGATAATTGAATGTCGTTGATGATACCTGCGTCGTGCAATTTGTCCAGCAACCGGTCTCTTTTACCCATTAACTGTTGGCGCTTACGGCCCGGATGTATCATGGCGGGATTATTTGGCAACACCGCCAGCATGGCGCTTTCCGCCCAACTTAAGTTTTCCGCAGGGCGCGCGTAGTAGCGCCACGCGGCAGCTTCAATACCTACGACATTACCGCCAAACGGCGCATGTGCGGCATAAAAAGATAATATTTGTTCCTTGCTATAAGATAACTCCAGCCGGGTGGCCATTATCATCTCGATGATTTTGTCTACATAAGTGCGGGGCGGATTCTTCCGCATCAGGCGAATCACCTGCATGCTTATGGTGCTGCCGCCACTCACCACTTTGCCTGCTTGCAGATTTTGCTTTATGGCGCGACCCATGGCCACTGGATCAACGCCAAAATGATTGTAAAATCGCTTATCTTCAAACTCCAAAAGCGCGGCAACGAATTTTTCCGGCAAGGTGGCTTGTTCCGGAAAACGCCACTGCTCATCCGCGGCGATTCTGGCGCCGAGCAACCCGCCCTGTTTGCTGTACAAGACACGCGACAAGGGATCGTTAAACAGCGGGTCCGGCAAACAGTTCCAGTAGGCAATGAGCACCAATGACAAGACCGCTGTCACACTCGCCAGCCATGCCCGCCGTCCTGGCTTTTTGAACATCCTAGTTATTCGTTGTTGACCTTGATCCATTGCCCTTTACTGCGCGCATGGGTAGCGGCGTCATACATATCCTCAACACTGATGCCGGGCAAGTAATAGTTACCTGCGTACGTGGCGTTAATCGTCAGGGTAAACTGTTTCTGTTCATTGGTTGCGAGCCCAAAGAAGGTATATACCCGGTCGTCGCGAATGTCGCGGTACTCAAATTTACTGATAGTATTACTGTTACTCTTATTGCCGGTGTTGGTACTTACGTTATCGCCGGAGTTAGTGCGGGTATTACTGTTATTGTCATAGGTATCGTTCTCACCGGCGTTAAGGCGATCATTGTGGATTTCCCAACCGGCCGCCAATATATGCGTCAAGGCCAGGTTTTCCAGATGATGGCCTGTCATATTGGTCACCGTTACGCGGACTTTAAAGTCCTTGCCCTGTTGTAATTGACTGACATCGATGGCCTTACCTTCCTTGTCCAGGTAAGCCGCTTCGACACGCAGGCCCTGGGCGGATTCTATTTCGTCGCCAGCCGCAGGAATACCGGTGCCGCTCAAAGTGACATACAATTTACGCTGGTTTGTATTGGTCAGCTTTAACGGCGTTTTACCTAGCTGCGCAATGTCCAATGGCTGTTGCAATACGGGTGTGTTCCATTTCAAAGTAGAAGCAGGTTTGTCACCCAGCCGCGCTTCGACGCTCAAACTCTTCGTTTGAGGATCCGTGCCCATATAGCGGGCTACCGCCGACAAACCAAAGGCCACCGATTGGGTACTAAACCAGTTATCCGACGCCAGGCTATGGGAAATTTCCTGCGCCAGTATACCGGCCTGTGCATCACGGCCCACTAACACCAACGCATTGAGTGCAATGGCCTTGTCACGGATGGCGGAACCAAAGTTGGGATTTTCGTTTTTCGGATCTTCAAACTCCATAGGTAATGAGTTGATGAGTTCCTCTGCTGCATTGGGCTGGCCCGCCAGTTGATAGGCAGCACCCAGGTACCAGCGCCCCAGTGTATCCAGCGCTTTATTTTCACGCAGCCGGTTCATGGCGCCCATGTCCGCCTGATTTGCCAGGGCGAGGATATATAATCGGTACGCCTGGCTTTGCAGATCGTCCACATCACCGGTTACCCAGTTCTTCGCGCGTTGCATCTGGAACAACGTCCAGCGCGATAACATATCCGGGGGTACGTCGTAACCCTGAGTTTGGGCTTCCAGAAGAAACTGTCCGGCATAGTTGTTGGCCCAGTCGCTGTAACGCCCATCTCCGGGCCAGTAATAAAAGCTGCCATTACCGTGCTGAAACTGACGCAAGCGGTCGATGGCAGCATGTATATTATTGCCGATCTCCTTTTGTCTGGCTTCATTCAGATGCAGTATCTTGGGAAGATACAGTTGCGGAAATGCCGCTGATGTCACCTGTTCAAGACACCCATAGGGATAACGCACCAGGTATTGCAACCGGCCGCTAAGATTAAAAGGCGGCAAGGATGATACTTCCAGACTAAACGTATTGGTGTTGTCCAGGCCATGGGGCTCGATAGCCGTTTCCCAGGTTGCCCCGGGTTCCAGTACATGATTAATCTGGCGCGTGGTGGACGGATTAGGTGCGCGTACACTGAGATGCACCGTGGCCTTGGCCTTGTTATTACCACCACTGACGCTGAACTCTACTTGCCCCTGTCCTATTTTGGATGTGGAGCGCAAAGTGAGGAATCCAATTTTATCACCGGGTGCATCAAAATTGAGACTTGTCGTGTTGTCGCCGACGACTTCAAAGTAGTCATCAACTTTGATAGTTAACAGCGTATTCTTGATCGCAGGATCACCAACAAACACAGCAACCGGCACGGTAAAGGTTTCTCCCGGACCCACCAGGCGTGGCAATGTGGGCAGTACGACCAACGGTTGGCGCACAAAGACCGATTTGCTATCAGAACCATAGGCACCTTCATAGGCGGCAACCACCATCACGCGCACGGCGCCCATATACGATGGCAGAGTGATCTGGTGTGATGTGCTTTGCCCTTTATCGAGATGAAAAGGCCCGAGGAACTTAACCACGGGAGGAAAACGCCGTTTCTTCCTGGTTTCGTCACTTTCACCATCTTCACCGCCACCCAGCGCCAGTATGCGTTCCAGTTCACCACCGTAAGCGTTTAACACATCATCAAACAAGTCCCAGGTTTGCACACCCAGTGCTTCTTTTTTATAAAATTGCTCATGCAAGTCCGGGGTTTTATAATTGGTCAGTCCCAGCAAACCTTCATCGACAACGGCCAATGTGTAGGTCATGGGTGCGCCCTGTTGTTCGGACACTTCGATGTCGACGCTACTCTCGGGCGCCCATTCATCTGCCGCCTTGATGATGGGATGCAGTCGGGTTTTTGGATCTGTAACGTTGATAGAACTGATGCCATACAAACGAATGGGACGATCGTTGTTTTTATCCTGGTGCGGTTGTATCAACGTGACGCCGGCATAAATGTTCGGCGCCATGTCGGATGTGATCTTGACGGGAATTTGCGCCTGGTCTTCTTTCACGTCCAGCCATTTTTGCTGCAATATGCGGGTCCCCGTTTCCAGCGTCAGCAAGGCGCGGCCCTGGCTGGCTTTGGGCAAGGTAAGCATGGCGGTTTCGCCGACGATATATTCGGTTTTGTCGGACGCGATGTTCAGGACACTGGCGCCAGGACCGGATTGTTCCTGCGCCCTGCCCGCCCAGCCGGGCCAGTCGATGTAAACCACTTTGGCGCTGCAGTGTTTACCGGCAAGATCGCAGGCGCGCACCAGGTAGCGTCCCCAATCGGGATATTTGATATTAAACGTCCATTGACCCCGGCCATCGACAGTCTTGACGACGCCATGTTGCAAACTGCTGTACACACTGGAATTGGCATAGCGGGCGAGTGAATCAGCGGTCTGATCCCACCACCATTTCCAATGAATCTTGTATACGGATACTTCTACTTGATCAAGGGCCGTCTGGTTGCCTTCCGCATCCAGACTGGCAATCTCTACCACATGATCGGTATCGGTTAACAACATGCCGCGCGTCTGATCACCTTTGGGCAGTTTGATGCCCACGTAATTATTGTACGGATGAAAGGTAAAATTACTCTGGCTGGTACTGAAGGCGCCGCCATCTTCAAACACGCGCGAGGTAAAGTACGCATTCAACATACCCGGCGCACCGTCGCCGGCTTGCAATGTTTTACTGATTTGTAAATAACCGTCCTGGTCCAGAGTACCTTCCACGAACGCTGTGCTTTCACTGGAAAACTCCCGCGTGGAATCATCAAAAATAAAATCATTGAAACGGCCAAATTGCGTTTTTACAGGTGAGAAGCGCACTTCAACATCCGCCTTGAGGCCATCGGCTTTTGCACCGTGCAACCATTGCGCGAACAGCTTGCCCTGCAGCGGCTTGCCGTCTGACATCAACACTTCGCCGCCAAGGTCCAGCTCCACCTTGAGCCGATTAGGCACCACGGTTTCAATCTTCAGGCGCTTGCTGAATTCGCGCCCGCCCAGCAAGGCGCGTACTTGCCAGTTCCCGGTGGGCGCATTCTCATCGGTCTGGAAGTCAAAGCGATACATGTTATCCATGGGCTGGTTGTTATTGATCGTTTGCACCACTTGCCCCTGGGGATTGATCAAGCTCATGCTAACCGGGTGTTGCTTTGGCAATATGTTGTTTTTGTCTTCCACCACCAGTACCAGATAAATTTTATCGCCCGGCCGCCACACTCCGCGTTCGCCATAGATATAACCTTTGACGCCGTTTTGCATTTTGTAACCGCCCACATCAAAGTGACTCACGGGCAAAGCCGTTCCGGGACTCATTTTCAGGTAACCCATTTGCACCTGTTGATCAGCGCCAACTATTTTGGCGCTCAAATAAAACGGCACAGCGTTATCGGTAATACTGGCGAAACCCTGTTGGTCGGTTTTGACCGTATTAATGATCTGGTCCTGGAAGTTATAGACAGTGACCTCTACGTCACGCATGGGATTGCCAGTGCGAATATCCGTGGTCACAATATTAATCTTGCCCGTATTATCGCGTTTGGCCAGCAAACCAATGTTGGAACCGAGGAAATTGCGCGATTGCCGGGTATTCTCCGCATGCTGGTAATAAGCATCCTTGCAGGGATTATCGCGGTCAGACCAGTTGGGGGATTCCGTATTGTTATAATACGTAGCGATCCCATCCCATCCACTGTTCTCGGTGACTTCGAGATCATTGTGGTTGCTAAAAGGCGGTTCCTTCTCGGCCGGTACCTGGTTTTCCTCTTCAGTACAGGTATAAGTGGAATTACCGCGATTAATGGACAAGGTGATGCGATAGATTCCACCCGGGTCCTGTTTCAGTAACTGCGTAGCATCCAGCGAAAAACGGTTCCAACGGTCAGTTTCCGGTGCAGACAGGGAAATCGTCTTGCGCCATAAATAGCGGCCAACACGTTCCAGATTTTCCTGGCCATCGAGTTTATTACTTTGCAGGAATTGTCCGATATTGTTTTCATAAATCCTGAACGCGGTCACTTGCACCGAGTGAACATTAATGGCCTCGATCGGGATGCTCAGGAATTTGTTTTCGGGAATGATCACGCCATTACCCACAAACCTGATTTGCGGTTTCTGGCTGGTAAACACCAGTTGTTTACTAAACTCACCATCAAGGCGATCGCCCCGGGCATTTCGGATGCCATCAGCAATTCGCAATTGAATATCGCCTTTCAGGCTGCTTTGCGGATAAACCTTTAGCACATTGTCTTCAATGCGGGTGGTAAAATCGTGTGAACCCAGCTCGATAAAATCATCAACACGCTGTGATTTATTCAAGTTATCTGAGAACCCTACTTCAACGTATTGTTTCTGTCCGTAGACAACCTTGGCGTAAGTGACATTAAATACACCAAGGGCGGGGACTTCAATGTCCTGTTCGCCTTTGTTCGATACACCTAAAGGTTCACCATCCCAACGCAAGGTGATGGGTACCGGTTTGCTTTCTCTCTTAATACCACTCAGGGAAAATCGATGATGAATTGCATCGCTAGTATGTTCCCAGTGAATATCCACTGACTGTCCGTTATAACGAGCCGCTAACAGTTTCTCTACTTCGCCGGTTTTGCTGACGTCCGCGGTGGTGAGGTTGCCGGATAGAATCATTCGTTCCCTGTCCTCGGGGTCCGCTCTTAATCCATCGGTCTCGACTTCAAAGTTCTGCTCCAGCGTGTTGACTTCGAAGGTGTAAAGATCGAGATGCCCGGGTATACCATTGAAGCCGCCTGTTTTCACGCTGATGGTATAACGGGTACCGGAATCCAGCCATGAGCCGGGTTTAATGATAATTTCACGGGGATTGGCAAAGCTGATTGAAGCGTCAATTTCAGGAACGATTTTCACCCATGCAGCGGCATTTTTTCCAACCTTGTCGCTGTCAATAATATCATTGACAAAACGGATTTGGATTTCTTGGCTTTTGGAAACAGTACCGCTGGTATGCGCACTGACATATTCACTCCAGATGGGATCAACGCTTTTTTCTTCTCTGGTTTCTATCCCGGTAAACCCTAAATACAACAATACAGCAACAGAACAGATGGATAACGCGCCCGCCAGGATATAGCGCCAGTGTTTATTCATATTATTGACCTCGAACAATATCGCGCCGATACAAATGACATTCACTTATATCGACTTATTTTTAGGCTTTCTTATAGCTTATTAGGTCGATATGACTATGGCGTGGCGAATAATGATGAATTAAGGCGCTGGCGCATCCTGAAAATACAACACACAAATTTTTTGAAGTTATAGGGAGGTAATTTGATGAACTCGATCACAATTCAGGATATTTTTTTGAAAGGTTCAGAACGTGATTAACACAATACCGCGGTGAACGGACGCCATGTTGACCAATGACATTGGTCACGGTTAGTGTGTCAGTGACCGATACAAACTGCACGTCACCAAGCCGTGGTTTTGCTGCGGCTTGGAAAGAGACTATATAAATACGCTCGGGATCTTTCCAGCGTTTGCTGATCGCCAGAACGAAACCTTTTTCCCATTTGCCAACGTCATTGCAAATATGAATGATGACTTTATTGCCGTCGCCCACGGGATCAGTGGCATCGCCTTTGAGATAACGAATCGTCATTGGCCGGCGGCCTTGCTCCAAATTGCCTTGAATTGTTGTTGGGTAATGGTTTTTGTATTGAATTCGCGTTGACTCATGATCGCAGCGATTGATGGGAGGGACGTTATGCCCAGGCGCGTATCGGGCGTTGACGTCGTTTTAGAGGCGTATCCCAGCTAACCATTTTGAAAAACTTCCACTGTGACCGGCAACGCCTGCCCGCAATGCCGATTCCGCTACCCAGGTGCTGCGAATGGTAAAAACGGTAAGAATGCCGGCAAGTCCTTTGTCGGCTGTACTGCCTATCCAAAGTGCGACTATTTTGCCCGGACGTAAAACCTGTAATATCAATAAGTAATTAGGTTGCAATCACAGCAGAACCGGTCTTAGGTTTCAGCACCTGGACATCCCATCACATAACGCCTAATATTAATCAAATTGATTATATTGATTAATTTAATTATTCTGAGGTGGGTTATGGAAATACTCAACGCCAGTGATGCCAAACGTGAATTTGGGGAAGTTCTTATTAAAGCACAGCGCGGTCCCGTGGGGATCAACAAGAATGGCAAACCCGTTGCCGTGGTGATCTCGGCGGCGGAATACGCCGAGCTCCAAGCCCTGAAAGAGGAACATCTGAAAGAGGCAATCCGGGAAGGTATCGCCGACCTGCAAACCGGCAAGGTCACGGATGGCAAAACTGTCTTGGACAAATTGCGGAAACGGGTAAGTGGCTGACTATAAATTCACAAAAAAAGCCGAACGCGATCTTGAAGCCATCACCGACTATACCCTTCTACAGTGGGGGCCGTTACAGGCCTATACCTATCTCGATGGATTGGAAGCCCAGGGACAACTCCTAGCCGACAATCCCGATCTGGGCGTCAAACGCGAGTCCATTTCAGAAAAGCTACTCAGCTTTCCCTATGAAAGCCACATCCTGTACTACATGAAACAATCCCACGGGATCACGATTGTGCGGGTACTTCATCAGAGCATGGACCCGATGAAGCACCTCTAAAACCGTCCCGCCTGTGGGTGCAGCCGAAGTAAACTGCGCCTAACGAGGCTGTAGAAAAACCCAATTGCTAGTTTAGTGGCTTTCGAACTGTTTCATTGTAAGCGTCCGGCGAACACATCTACCCAACGCTATAACTTTGTGATGTCAGCGTGCGCATGGATAGGTTTCCAATGATAAGGTATCAGCTCATCAATACGGTTGGCCGGATGTGTCGGTAACCATGTGATCCTGCCCATTAATAACGGACACGTTGTTAATGGGCAGGATCAGAGACACAATTATTCTTGTTAATCTATTAGGTAAAACGACACGATTAGCCATCAGTTACCGAAACTTCTTTTTTTATTTAGATTTATTAAGATAATTCCTTGATATTTGATACATATGCGAGAATTGCGGCCACTGTAGCCGAATTGATATTTGCTCTTTACTTATTTTTTGGCGCTAAAAGTTTAGCGGCGCTGCTTAACAGAGTAAGGAAATTAGGCACAAATTGACATCTTTTAATCATGCTCTATACAGCCGACAGACAGTTAAAAGCGCCGCGAGTTTTGCAAAAGCAAAAATGCGCACCCCTTTTGCCTGTTGGTAAGAGCTGCCGATAGAACGCATCAACATGGCGCTCAGAGATCCGTTACCAAGATACGTATCCTGGATCACGCGCATTATTGGCTACAGTGTCGGCGCGATGGTCATCGCGATTGCCTGGTACGTCGCCGGTAACATGCGCCTGGTTACGCACTATACGGAGTGCCTCGATAAGCCGAGTGCGCGCAACGCTGTAAAGCTGACGGCAATGGAGAATGCAAAGGCGCTGGTCGCCTGCGTCGAAGCACGGTCCGGGATTGTGGAGATGCTCGCCTTCAGACCAATGAAGAGGCTGTTTTCCGCTCTGCCCTCCGCTCCTTGCAATTACACCGGGACATGGCGCTCCAGACGTGTGGATTCCATTTACCAAGTCACGCTGGGTGCCGACGGTCAGTTTCTCGCCGAGCCAGTCAAGACATCAGACCGCGACGCAATACGAGTGACCGGTTCCTGGGGTGTAGTGGGGTCGGGTGACAGCCAGAAAATGGTGTGGCTGTATGACGAAGGCCATGTCTGGCCCCCGGACGTCAATCCGATCACGAATCCCACGCCGGACAGTTTCGTCCTGGTTGAGCAAAACGGCAGCCGCACGGAATTCATTCGCGCAGACGAGCGCCAGCCACCCTGTGACCGATGACGAATCGCGTTCTGATAGAAGCTTGCACGACGACACACGCCAGACGCTGGCGAGCGCGCGTGACGCTGAATATTTTGCGCCGCCACATGCGCATGAAATTGAAGAGCAATAAGCATGAAGCATTCGAATCTTGAAGCCTTGGGCTGGGATAGTTGGTTTGAAGAACAAGCCCGGCTTCGTTGCGGCCCAGCGGGCGCTGTCGCGCGGGTGGCGGCCGTGGATCGGGATCAGTTGCTGCTCCTCGATGAGACTGGGGCCTTCCGGGCAAAGCTCTCTGGGAAGTTCATGTATGAGTCTGCGTCATCATTGGAACTACCGTGTGTTGGCGATTGGGTTTGTGTCGCAAAGTCACAAGCTGATCAATTCGGGCTGGTCCGTGGGATTCTGGGCCGGAAGACCAGCTTGCGCCGCAAGGCGGCGGGAGAATCAGTCGAATACCAGATGATTGCGGCAAATGTCGATGTCGTAATCATCGTTCAGTCATGCCGCTACGACTTCAATCTCAAGAGACTGGAGCGGTACCTGGTTATGGTGCGGGATGGTGGAGCAACGCCATATGTGCTCCTGACCAAGATCGACCTGGTTAGCCAAGAAGTACTGGCCGCCCAGCTTGCGCAAATCAAGAACGCCGGTGTTGCCGCGCCCGTATTAACGCTGAGAAATGTCACGAGACAAGGGATCGACGCACTGAAAGGCGTTCTTTCACCAGGCAAAACGTACTGCTTTGTTGGCTCGTCAGGCGTCGGAAAGAGCACCATTATCAACGGCCTTGTGGGCCGTGATGTGCTTGAAACGAAAGTGGTCAGCGGAACCGGAGAGGGTCGTCATACGACCGTTCGCCGCGAGCTCCTCGTCCTCGATAACGGTGCGATGGTCATAGACAATCCCGGAATGCGGGAATTTGGAGTGCTGGGTGCAGAGGGAGGAATTGATGCGAGCTATTCTGACATCGTTGCGCTCTCATCCCAGCGCCATTTCAGAGACTGCACGCACACCAATGAGCCACGCTGTGCCGTTCTAAAAGCGCTGGAGACCGGTGAAATTTTCGCCGAGCACTATCAGAACTTCATCAAGTTGAAGAGTGAGTCCGAGTACTATCAGCTGTCAGCCACGGAGAAACGCAAGAAAGATAAGTACTTTGGCAGGTTTATAAAGTCGGCCAAGAAAGACCTCAAATAAGACCAGCGTCCACGCGGCGCATAAGAATTCGCCGCAAGCGCGACGGCCCTGACAGGCCGCGGTTTGAGCTCAAAGGTTTGGCTAATTAATCGGGGTAATCGTTACAATACGGAGATCCACCAAGTATTATTTGATATTCATATCGCTATCAATTCCAGGAGTATTTTTTTATATCTGGTTCCACCATACCGTTGGTGTATAGAATATTTGCCATCTGTGGCTTATGCTAGAAACATTTCAAAAGAACGATTGGAGAGATTCTTTAAAAACAGGGAGAAGTATTGGCGAGGCGAGAATACCCATATCAAGGGTGCAATTTATAGACAGAAAAAATACAAATGCGCCAAATGAATTTAAAGGTATTAATTTAAAGGTATGAATGCCTCTACGAAACGTCCTATACAGGAGGAAATTTTATTAGAAGTCTATACCAGTATACCGGGAACCGAAGCATGAAACACCGGATAGCGTTTATCAACTTATTGGGTCGTTTCGGGCCGCAGGACAGATGCCGGTCTATCCATGAATGCCCGTGCGGCTGTCAATGGGCAAGAAGGTGCTGTTGCTAAAATGATGAGATACCTGTTTTTCATAACGATATTTCTGCAAAGCCAGCCTTTATATGCCGCCTTGAGGTTGAGGATGCAATTCAAGAATCCGGATGGTTCAACCAACTGGCAGCATGTGGCCAACTGGTCCGGCGGCACACTGATCCTGCTATTGTCGATAGCAGTCGTAACCCTGATTTTAACACGGAGAAAATTACGTAAATCCAACCGGGAACTGCACAAGATTCGTGGTGAACTTGAGTTGCGCGTGCAGGAACGCACAGCGACACTGGATGAGTCAAATCGTTTACTAAAAGAAACCAATAAACTGCTGGAAAATGAGATAGCCATGCACGTGAGTACTGCATCCAGACTGCGTGCTTCAGAGTCCTATATAAAGAACATTCTGGAATCCATGCCGCTGATGCTGGCAGGCGTCAAAATTGATGGGAAAGTTACCCACTGGAATAAGCGGGCGGAAGATATTACTGGCGTTAAAGCCGAAAGTGTTTTGGGAAAAAATCTGTGGGAAGCCTGCCCGGCAATTACTGTGTCGCACGAACAGGTTAACGATGCTATAGAAAAGAATGAAACGATCACCATCAAACACACTCAACGCGGTCAATATTGTTTTGATATCACCATCTATCCGCTTCAGGATCATATTGAACCCGGTGTAGTCATCCTGATCGATGATGTGACCAGGAAAATGATGGTTGAAAATATGCTTATTCAAAATGACAAAATTTCATCGATGAGTGAACTGGCATCATCAATGGCCCATGATATCAACACGCCGCTGCAATCAATTTTATTCGACTTAAGAGCGTTTCAGCATTTACTTTCTGATAGCAGTCAATACATCAATAAAATCACGAGCAGTGGTATGCCTGAAAAACTCACCAGCTTGTTGGCTCACGCCAATGAGAAAGGCGAAAAAATGGCATCCATTGTCCAGAATTTGCAGGAATTCGCCCGCGGGCGCAGTGACAGAATACAACTTGCCAATATGGTCGATGTTATGGAGCATACCCTGCAATTGGCTGGTGATGTGTTATCGGCTCCGTCGGGACTCAGGTTCACAGACATACAGATCGAAAGAAACTATGAAAAAAATTTGCCTATGATTCCCTGTTACGTCACTGAGTTACAGCAGGCTTTACTCAGTTTGTTTCGCCATGCCTATGACGCGCTGGGCCGGGTGTCTGACCCCGGTCACAAGCCGGTCATCAAGATTCAAATGAATGTAAGTTATGACAGCTTCTGGATTAGAATCCAGCATAACGGTGTTGGTTTGTCTGACGAAGAGCTAATGTATTTGTTCGAACCATTCGTTAAAAAAGACGCAACCCAAGTTGGTTACGATGCAGGTAAGCGGCTGTCAATCGCGTACTTTATTATTACCGAGCAGCATCAGGGACAGCTGGCGGTGACTTCCGATATCAATGTGGGTACTACATTTCATATGCAAATGCCGCTAAAGTAGACTGATCGGAAGAGAGGAGTTAAGGAGCTGGCCAGAATAAAGGAGGCGGAGCCACTGCTGCAAGACGTACGGGTTTACGGATATACGAATATAAGAGCATGGAACTGCTCGATAGATGCTGTACCAGAATCTGACAAACCAGTGCGACCAGCGGATTGTTAAACGTTTCGCGATTATTGCCAGGCAAAAATACGCGCCATTTTTTCCGTCCACTATTGCATGGCGTTATGGCGCAGTTTATACATGAATCGGTGTAAGGATACGAAGGCCAGTTTATGACTAAGATGATTCTGCTGGGTAGCCGCAAGGGTACTGTAATATTTGACCGTATAAATGGGAACTGGCGTCCGCGGCCCATCACGCATGCGGGTATTCCGGTTTGTTACGCGGCGCGTGATCCGCGGGATGGTACGTTATGGGCATCGCTGGATCATGGTCACTGGGGGCCCAAGCTGTCACGGTCGCGCGACGGGGGTACGAACTGGGAAGACGTGACGTCGGTAAAATACCCTAAGGGCGCACGCTACATTGTTAAATATCTGCCTACTCCCGATTTCGATCCAGAGGCGCCAGCCTCGCAGCCGGAATATGCCGACGCAACCGTGTTGAAGATCTGGAATATTGCGTTTGGCAATGCGAATCAGCCTGGCAGATTATATGCTGGCACGATCCCCGGCGGTTTGTTTGTGAGCGATGATGTCGGTGAGAGTTGGGAGCTCAACCGGCCACTGTGGAATCATGAAAGCCGGGGTGGCGATTTGTTTGCCGGCGATGCGACAAGTGAGAACCGATGGTTCGGCACGCCGGCGAGTGTTGACAACGGCGTGTTTGAACCCGGTATCCATTCCATCATTCTTGATCCGCGCGATGCGCATCATATGCTTGTTGCGGTTTCGACTGCGGGCGTAATCGAAACCACCGACGGCGGGCAGACCTGGGCAAGCCGGAATCGTGGTATGACGAACGATTATTCCCCGGACCCGGAAGCCGAATGGGTACACGACCCGCATTTTGTGACGAGCTGTCCCGCGCAGCCGGACCATCTCTGGCAACAAAACCATTGCGGGGTATTTTACAGTGCTGATGGTGCTAAGAGCTGGAAAAAAGTCAGCAGGCCGGATGTTGGCGTGCATTTTGGTTTTCCGGTCGCGGTGGACGCGAAGGATGGGCGTACCGCGTGGGTGGTGCCGGCGCAAGCGGATTCAGCGCGTATGGCGATAGACGGTGGCCTGTCCGTTGCGCGGACGAGCGATGGTGGGCAGACATGGCAATCTTTTCGCAGCGGTCTGCCGCAGGAAAACGCCTACGACATCGTCCTGCGGCATGGCCTCGACATAGCGGGTGAATGTCTGTGTTTTGGCAGTACTACCGGAAATGTTTACCTGTCGGAAGACCGGGGTGAAACATGGCAATGCCTCGCGAATAATTTGCCGCCGATTTATTCCGTGCGATTTGGCTGAGTTGCTGGGTTACTGCCATGCCTACCGTTGAAATGACGCAACATCTTTACCGGTTCTTTCCGCAGTTAAAGAACCAGACGATTACCGTGCCGGCCGGATCGGTCGCCGAGATCTTAAACGCGGTCAACGAAATTGCCCCGGGCTTCACCGATTATGTGCTCGACGAACATGGCGCGCTGCGCCGGCACGTTAATCTCAGTATCAATGACACTATCGTGATCGACAGGAAGACACTCTCCGATCGCGTCCAGGAAGATGGGACTGTTTACATTTTCCAGGCATTGAGTGGTGGTTAGGCGCTTAATGAACTTCTGAATAAATCAGTGCCGTGTCATTGCGAACGTAGTGACGCAATGACATAAGCCAGAAATGTTGCGGACAAAGGATACTTAGGCATGAGTAAAGATATTAAAGACATTCACAGTTATTACTCCCCCAATGGTCTGTATAACAGGATCATTGAAGGTCTTAATGAAATTGGCAAGGATTTGTCGCGGCTGACGCTGGAGGACCTTCATCCGGTGGATGAATTCCATATCCGCGGAACAACGGCTACGAATGAATTAATTCAGCTGTGCGGGTTTACTTCAGATATGCATATTCTGGATGTGGGTTGTGGTGTGGGTGGTTCAACGCGCCGGCTGTCACATCAACTGGGGTGTTGTGTAACCGGCGTTGATTTGAGTGATGAATACATCGATGCTGCGGAAAGACTGACGCAGCTGTTTGATATGCAGGAACGGGTAAAGTTTCAGGCGGCCAATGCCCTTGATCTGCCGTTTGCAGACAACAGTTTTGACGGTGTCTGGTCTATCCAGATGAACATGAATATCGAAGACAAACTGGCGTGGTTGAAGGAACTGCATCGGGTGGTTAAACCAAAAGGCAGGGTAGTGCTGTACGAAGTATGTGGAAATAAAAACACGCCGGTTTATTTTCCGGTACCATGGGCGCAGGACAGTTCAATCAGTTTTCTTCTGGAGCCGGATTTTTTCCGGGAGGTTATCACCTCTGCCGGTTTTGAAATCGAGGTATGGAACGACAAGACCAATTTGGCGCAACAGGCCTTTGCGCATATGAAAGAACCCGTCGGTAATCCCGAATTGCCCGAGCTTGGCGTACATCTTCTGGTTGGCAACGACATCCTGACCAAGGCCTATAATCTTTCTCGCAACTTGAATGAACAACGCGTCAGTCTGATTGAGTCTGTCGCGGTAAAACCCTGAGTTGCCCGGAAACAGGATCAGACGCGGCATAATTCTACTTTCTGTATGGCCGGTCTGGACTCCCCTTTCGCTCGATCTTTTATGCGATATGGCGCACACGAAAAGCAATAAAAGACGTGATTGAATCCTCCTTACCTTATCCTGCAGTCTGAGTGCGCCGCCAGGCGGCGGGCGGCATGCCGACCAGGCGTTTAAATGCGCGAGAGAAAGCGGCTTCCGAGTCGTACCCAACATCCAGCGCTATGGCAGCAATAGTGCGGTTTGATTCGCGCAACAGGCGGGAACCAAGCTGGATTCGCCAGTTCGTCAGATATTGCATGGGCGGGAGCCCGAGGAATTTCATAAAGCGCTCGTGCAATGCGGAGCGTGACAGGCCGACATTAGTTGCGAGATCGTCGACCGTCCAGTTATGATCCGGACGTTCATGCATGAGTTGCAGCGCCTTGCCAACGAAACGGTCGCGCAGTCCGGCGAGCCAGCCGGTGGCGTCTTCAGGCAAGCTGTCGAGATAGCGGCGCGCGGCATCGACGAACATCATCTCGGAAAGCCTTTCCAGCACAGCAGAGCCACCGGGTTGCGGATTGTTGGATTCAATGACCGCCTGATTGATCATGTGACCTGCCAGATCGCCCGTGCGTGCAGCGGGCATGTGCAGTATGCGCGGCAACGCAGCGATCAATGGATTGAATGGTTTGAGATCGCAACCAAGAAATCCGCACACCGCAACCATATCGGCATCCTGCACCGGTAATGTGGCGCCTGGTTCAACCACTCCGTGGTGATAGGCAATGGGCATGGGTTTCGGTTCGTTGCGGACGGAAAAAACCCACTCCGCGCTCTGGCGCAATGGCTCCACGCTCGGTGCGCTTGACAGGACGTGAGTGTCGCCTTGCGGAAACATCACCACATCACCGGCCGCGATTTTTACCGGTGGCATTCCCGAAACCGCCGCCCAGGCATTGCCCTTGGCGATCATGTGGTATTCCATGACGTGCTCGCAGCCGGGCAGTACCGCCTCGGCGATTTCGCCGGCCGGCGGCGCTTCGGCGGACCAGGGAGTACTGCAACTGACGTAGTAGAACACCGCGCCGCGTATGCGCACGCTGCGTAAAAGATCGGAAAGCGTATCCCGGCTCATCGGTATGTCCTGGTTCCTGGATGACTCATCAAACTACAAACAGTCAATAAATGTGGAGGCTGGATCAAGTGGTTCTTAAATTCCGGACGTGCGATCAAATTTGCCCGACGCGAAGTGAAGTGTCAACGGCATTCTTGCGGAATACTGTCAGCGTACCCGGACCGGTGGCGCCGCGCGAAGTCGTACCGCTCGCTGCCTCGTTTTTTTAACCATTAACTTGCCAAGGAGAATAATCATGAGTCTTACACAATCTGTTGTTACACCAGTTGTCACACCAGCCGTGCCACCAGCCGCTGTGGATTTCAATGCCATCAAGCAACGCCAGCAGACCACCTGGGCCAGCGGCAATTATGGAACTATTGGAACACGCCTGCAAATTGTCGGCGAGTCGCTGACCGAAGCGGTGGATCTGCGAGCCGGCGAACGCGTGTTAGATGTTGCCGCGGGCAATGGCAACGCCACGCTGGCGGCCGCGCGCCGGTTCGCGCAGGTGATTTCAACCGACTATGTGCCACAACTGCTCGACCAGGGCGCCGCGCGGGCGAGAGCCGATGGACTGGACGTTACATTTCAGATTGCGGACGCCGAGGCTTTGCCCTTTGACGATGAATCGTTTGATGTGGCGCTGTCCACGTTCGGTGTGATGTTTACACCGGATCAGAAACAGGCTGCGCGTGAATTAACGCGTGTGTTACGTAGCGGGGGGCGCATCGGCATGGCCAACTGGACACCGGAAGGATTTTTAGGACAATTGTTTCGCGTGATCGGCAGTTACATCCCAGCACCCGCCGGACTGCAATCACCAATGCTGTGGGGCAGTGAGCCCCGCATCGTGGAACTGTTCGGACACGATGCCGCTGACATTCACTGTCAGCGAAAGACCTACACCTTTCGTTATCAATCGGCGGCGCACTGGATTGAAGTATTCCGTAATTATTATGGCCCCATGCACAAGGCCTATGCCGCGCTGGACGCAGATCGTCAGAAAGAACTTACCGAAGATTTAACCGCATTACTTGAGCGATTAAATGTAGGCGGGCGCGATTCGCTGGTTGTGCCGGGCGAGTACATGGAAATTGTAATTACCCGGAAGTAATGAAATCGTAACAGGAAAAGGTGGAGTGACGCATGCAGTCATCACTCCGCCTTTGATAACCTGCCAGTTAATCCAGGAGGCAATATGAATGCAATCCAGAAAATCCACACAACTGAGGAACAAAAGGCGCTGGATATTTTCAATCAGCACGTGGCGGCGTTTACCTCCGGCAATCTTGACGCGGTGGTGAATGACTTCGGCGAACAGTCGGTGGTCATCACCCCGGACGGCGTTTTCGAAGGTCTCGATCAAATTCGCAGTTTGTATCAGCATCTGTTAGGGGAATTCGGGGTCATTAACCGTGGCGATTCACCCGGACTGCGCATCGATACGCTGCATATTCGGCATGACACGCTGTTCATTACCTGGCACGCCGAATCAATAAACCATATTTTCCCGTTCGGCACGGACACGTTTGTCTGCCGAAACGGCAAGGTGCAACGCCAGTCGATCAGTTTTCCGTCCCCGCAGCCACGGTGATTGACTTGTGTGACTGACTTGTGTGCGCGCCGCAATCGGTGCAATATTTTCACTTTCAAACCTGACAAGGATGCCATGCCATGAGCAACACTAACATAATGTCGACGCCGGAGCCCTGGACGCTGGTGGCGGAAGGTTATGTCACCGATACGCAACCTGTTTTTGAGCAGTATTGCCGCAAGGCGCTGCAGCAGGCCGGATTTAGCGGCGCCGGGAAGGTGCTGGACATGGCCTGCGGTCCCGGCACGCTATCGCTGCTGATTCATGATGACGCGGAGGAGATACATGGTATTGATTTTTCTTCTGGCATGCTGGAATGTTTCAACCGGGAAATCGGCCGGCGTGGTATCAATAACATCAGAACCTATCACATGGATGGCCAGAATCTTGAATTTGATGACAACACCTTCGACTGGGTCTTCTCGATCTTCGGCCTGATGTTTTTTCCCGACCGCGACAAGGGTTTCCGCGAGATTGTGCGCACCTTGAAACCCGGCGGCCGCGCCGCTATCACGTCGTGGGCGCCGGTGTCGAATTCGACCGCCATGCAAATGATGTTCGGCGCGATGGGCGCCGCGTTTCCCAAAAAGCCGGAAGCCAATAGCAGCAAGGTGCTGACGCTTGAAGACCCGGATAACTTTAAACGGGAAATGGAGCAGGCCGGTTTTACTGATGTGATTATTGCGCCTTTTGACGGCTGCTGGCAGGTGGACAATGTTGAAGCGTTTCTGGATTCCATGGTGCGTGGCAGCGCGCCGATAACTTTGTTGAAAAACCAGTTAGGCGAAGAAGCCTGGGCCGGGAAGCGGGCGATCATGCTCGGCTATCTCGAAGAAAAACTTATCGATCTTCCTGTGACGCTGAATTCGCAGGCATGGATTGGTAGCGGCGCCAAACGCGAGGCGCGATACGCACCTTAATAAGGTACAGTAAATTCAACGAGGTTTATGTTTTTTTAACGGGTGTTTTGGGCAAAAACCCAAATCCAGGTAAGGATGTAGATGTGTATAATCCGTATTACATATAAATCACGTTTACTTCCCCACGCGCAGTCCATGCAATTAATCATGAATGAATCTGAGTGGCGCATTGTGACGTATCGTATAGATGACGATATGGTGGCGTGAGGTTTTTATTTTCTGCACACGTTGAGTTATTTTTCATTCAACGGATCAAGCTAAAAACCAATTTGCGTTTGGTTGGAACTGGAATAAACTTATAAATGCGTGGATGTCCATTTCTTTTGTTTCTTTGCTGGATTTTGGCATTTATCGGCATGGTCAATAGAACCGGCATATCAAGAAACCGTATAAGCAATTGTTACGAAGTATTGCAATCGATAGGATAAATTAATGAAAAGGAGAGAAAATGGTTTCGTTCGACGCTTTATGGAAAAATTATCCTACGAAAGAAAATATAAAGTCTCAATGCACGAATAAGCAAAAAGCTAGCAATGAACCATTTAACGACTACTGTGCCATCATGCTTAGTGATTGCGTTATTCGCTCAGGAGTGGACATAAGCATAATTAAGGGGGATAGATGCTGGTCCCATCACGGGAAAAAGCATATCCTGCGAGCTGAAGATCTGGCAAATGGTTTGAAGAAACATAGGCCTCCAAACTTCGGAATATTAGAAAAAATACAACCAGCATTTTTCCAGAGTGCAGTATCAAATAAAACTGGAGTCATTTTTTTCAAGGATTACTGGCAGCGTGAGAAAGAGTCATTTGATAGAAGAAGCGGCGATCATATCGATCTATGGAATAAAAATGAAATTACGAGTAGCGGGATGTTTATTCGGTCGGTTCTTGAGTTTTTCGGCCGAGTCAGTGATTTAAATAATTGTCGAGAGATATGGTTTTGGGAGGTAAAATGAACGGTAAATTAAAAATATTATTTATCTACACCTTTTTGGCCATAGTTAACTTTGTTGTTAATTTTGCCATTTACAACTATTCATTCAATAAACAAGCCACTCCCTATTTACATGAGGAGCAACGTGTTGAAAGCGGTCTTATGATGTTAAAGACAACACTTCCTGCGTATTTAGTTTCCGCAATGTTGCTTACATTTGTATTTTATGTTACTGCAAAATATATCATAACAAAAAGCTCAAGCGGACGCTGAAAAGCGCGCCGCTTAGCTTTTCGTTGGGCGGAGTAAACCATGAAAACACTCTTAATTACCGTTCTGGCAATCCTCTTGTTGCCAGTTGCCTATGGCCAAGAAAACGGCATCGATTTACAAAAGAACAAGTTGCTTGTGCGTGCCCTTGAGGCAATGGCTTACGCACCAAGCTTCAAACAAGGCGTTGCCTTGAAAAAACAGCAATCAGGAAAAACTACCGCATTTATCGAGGCCGTGCTGTCGGCAGACCACTCCCGGTTAAATGAAATCTTCGCTCACGTATATGCGAAGTATTTGTCCCAGAAGCAAATCGAAGAACTAGTGCGTTTTTATGAATCGCCAACCGGCACGGCTCTTACCGCTCAACAGGCACGTGACGCAACAAATCCAAATCCATCACTTAAACTTGATTCAAAGCAAATTGCCGAAGCTAGAGCATTTACCAATAGCCCAACAGGAAGAGCTTTTAAACAAGTATCTGAGGACGAGAAGATATGGAAAGAAGTAGGTCAAGAAATTCGCTCGCACCTTCTTCCGTCGACAAAGTAGTGATCGCCCAACAAATAAGGATAGGTCGCGTGAGCGCCTCGAACCGCGACCTATCCTTATTTGTTAGCTGACCAGCGGTTGAATTTTGACTCGTTGCCGCGGCGCCTCGCAAATTAACACTAGTCGTTGTGCATAAAAAGGAAAATTGAACGCCGTGGCAATTCCTGACTACCAAACACTAATGCTGCCGGTTTTGAAACTGGCTTCTGATGGCAAAGAGCACAAATTCAGCCAGGCTGTCGAGGAGTTGGCTAACGAATTTGGCCTTGCCACAGAGGAAAGAAACGAACTGCTTCCAAGTGGTAGTCAAGCCGTTTTTAATAATCGCGTGGGCTGGGCACGTTCTTATCTTAAACAGGCGGGATTGCTCGCGTCCCCGAAACGCGGCTTTTTTACGATTACACAAAAAGGTAGTGACCTGCTTGCCACAAAGCCAACGGAAATTGACACGGCTATTCTTGAACAATATCCCGAGTTTATTGAATTCAAGAACCGAAGGAAAGAAAAAGCCGAAGGTGAATCAGTAACTGCACCCACGTCTGAGCAGAAATCAATCCTGACTCCAGAAGATGCTCTTGCAGCCGCATACAATAAGTTACGTTCGGCCCTTGAGTCCGAAATACTGAGCGCCGTTAAAGAGGCGTCCCCTTCGTTCTTCGAGCGCGTGGTTGTCGATCTCCTTGTAAAAATGGGATATGGCGGAAATCGACAGGATGCTGGCAGGGCTCTTGGCAAAAGTGGTGATTGGGGGTATAGACGGCATTATCAACGAGGACCGTCTTGGCCTGGATGTAATATATGTCCAAGCAAAAAGATGGGATGATGTAGTTGGTCGTCCAGAAATACAGAAGTTCGCTGGCGCGTTGCAGGGTCAGCGCGCCAGGAAAGGCGTCTTCATTACGACGTCATCTTTTACAAAAGAAGCAAAAGAATACGCATCGGTTATTGAGTCGAAAATTACCTTGATTGACGGCGAGCATCTTTCGAAGCTCATGGCTGAACACAATGTCGGTGTTTCAACGGCTGGTCAGTATGAGATCAAAAAACTTGATTCCGATTATTTTGATAATGAGTAATGCATAAAAATTGATAACGACGTGAGGTTTCGTAAATCTGACTGTTAAACTTATAAAAGCATGAAGGAAGAAGTAATGACCCCAAAAGTAGCTGTGTTCGGAATCCTTCGTTTTCCTCCC
>JAKEGK010000268.1 GCA_022627515.1 Gammaproteobacteria bacterium | reverse complement strand
TGATTGCGCCCATTGCGATGGAAGAAGGCCTGCGTTTTGCGATTCGCGAAGGGGGCCGTACCGTGGGCGCCGGCGTCGTCGCGAAAATTATTGAATAAGTAATGTGGTTGGTTGCACGTCTTAGTGATTACGCTAAGGCGTGTGACTTTTGTTTGTTTTTAAAAATGCTGTTTGTTTTTAAAAAGTTTGGTTTGGATTTGTTTTAGGCCAGTAGCTCAATTGGCAGAGCGGCGGTCTCCAAAACCGCAGGTTGGGGGTTCGATTCCCTCCTGGCCTGCCATTATGAATATGGCGGGCGGCGATTACAGATATGGGAATTCGCTCTGGCTGGTAAATTTAGATTTTAGAGAATTAACGTTGGATAAACTAATACTAATTGTTGCGGTACTGCCCTTGCTCGGTGCAACCGGGGCGTTTTATTACTACGGTGATGAATCCCTTTTGCTCAGGGTTATAGGATTATTGGTGGCATTGATAGTTTCTTCACTGATCGCGTACCAGTCTGCGCCCGGTAAAGCGGCTTGGGGATTTGTAAAAGATTCCCGCAATGAAGTTCGCAAGGTTGTTTGGCCAACGCGAAAAGAAACGGCTCAAACGACATTGTTTGTCATCGTAGCGGTAATCATTATGGGCATATTTTTCTTTTTGCTCGATATGCTTTTGGGGTGGGCTGTCCGCCTGCTGACCGGTTAAGAAGGATGCGATAAATGGCAAAGCGTTGGTATGTAGTACACGCCTATTCAGGTTACGAGCAGCAAGTGAAACGTTCGCTGGAAGAACGGGTTCAGCGCAAAGGTATGCAGGACAAGTTCGGCGAAATTCTGGTGCCAACTGAAGAAGTTGTGGAAATGCGCGAAGGTCAGAAGCGCCGCAGCGAACGCAAATTTTTCCCGGGCTATGTGCTGGTGCAAATGGAAATGGATGATGATACCTGGCACCTGGTGCAGGACGTTCCGAAAGTGCTGGGATTCATCGGAGGCACCGGCGACCGGCCATCACCCATTACTGACAAGGAAGCCAATGCGATTTTACAGCGGGTGCAGGAAGGTGTGGAGAAACCCCGGCCAAAAGTATTGTTTGAGCCGGGAGAAATGGTGCGCATTATTGAAGGCCCATTCAACGATTTTAATGGTGTCGTTGAAGAAGTGGATTACGAGAAAAGCAAGATGCGGGTATCTGTATTGATTTTCGGCCGCTCAACACCGGTCGAACTGGAATTTGGTCAGGTTGAGAAGGGCTAATAGGCGGCTTGTTGTATTCTGCCCGCTTAATATCAGGTTGTATTTAGGTTTTATTGTTGTATGCAAGGTTTATTGCAGTTGTTTTTGTAAATAACAGGGGAGCTGGTACAAACTTACTCAAGTTACTGCTTCAGCGGCGAACGGTAAGGATGTAACAGCGCTATCACCCACACAGGAGTATATTAATGGCAAAGAAAATCGAAGCTTATATCAAGCTGCAAGTCGCTGCAGGTCAGGCAAATCCTAGTCCGCCGGTTGGCCCTGCGTTGGGTCAGCGTGGTGTGAATATCATGGAATTCTGCAAGGCATTCAACGCCCAGACACAAAATCTGGAGCAAGGCATGCCGGTTCCGGTGGTTATCACAGTGTATAACGACCGCAGTTTTACCTTTATTACTAAAACCCCTCCCGCTTCAATTCTGCTGAAGAAAGCGGCTGGCGTTACCAAGGGCTCTCCCGTGCCGAACCGCGATAAAGTCGGCAAGGTAAATCGCGCGCAACTGGAAGAAATTGCGAAAACCAAAATGCCTGATTTAACCGCGGCTGATTTGGATGCTGCTGTGCGGACTATCGCCGGCAGTGCGCGAGCCATGGGCATTGAAACTGAGGGGGTAAAGTAATGGCAAATTCATCAAAACGCACCAAGGCCTTTCTTGAAAAAGTGGATTCCACCAAACTTTATGGCATCGATGAAGCGTTGGCATTATTAAAATCCATGCCGCCAACCAAGTTCGACCAGTCAGTTGATGTTTGCATCAACCTTGGAGTGGATCCCCGTAAATCGGAGCAGGTCGTGCGCGGCTCCACCGTATTGCCGAACGGCACAGGCAAGGTAGTGCGGGTCGCCGTATTCGCACAAGGACCAAATGCTGATGCCGCTAAAGCCGCAGGTGCGGATATCGTAGGATTTGAAGATCTTGCGGATGCGATCAAAAAAGGCAACATGGATTTTGATGTTGTTATCGCCTCCCCGGATGCGATGCGCGTAGTGGGTCAATTGGGCCAGATACTGGGTCCGCGCGGGTTAATGCCGAACCCGAAAGTGGGTACTGTTACGCCTGACGTGGCGGGCGCCGTTAAAAATGCCAAGGCTGGCCAGGTTCGTTACCGTACGGACAAAGCCGGTATCATTCATTGTCCGGTTGGCAAGATCAGCTTTGATGCTGCAAGCCTGAAGGCGAATATCGATGCATTGCTGGCTGATTTGAATAAAGCCAAGCCAAGTTCGGCAAAAGGCGTGTTTTTCAAAAAAATATCCGTGACCTCGACCATGGGGCCGGGGATCATGGTTGATAAGGCAACATTGAATATTTAACAGTTTTGATCGAGGCCAGCGTTTGCTGGTTTACGTCAAAGACCGTAGGCGCGAAGTACGGCGGTGACAATCAATTGAAATTGAAAATCCCGCCGCACCGAGCTTAATCAAAAGTAACTTTAAGCGACGCAGAGTTGTTATTTGTTTCTTACCGTTATCTGGCCTACGCAGACGGTGAAGCCCAAGGCGAGTTCTTAGGCCACCGTTGATGGAATGGGGCCGTCGTTTGAGTGTATAAGCGCGGCTCTTTTGTTTCAACAAACCGGAGGTATATCTCGTGGCTTTAAGTCTCGAAGAAAAGAAGGCTGTTGTTGCTGAGGTTGCCGAAGTGGCGGCAAGTGCGCATTCTGCTATTGCAGCTGAGTATATCGGGCTGGATGTAGAGAAAATGACGCGACTTCGCGCGAAAGCACGTGAGTCAGCCGTTTATATGCGAGTAGTCAAGAACTCTCTGGCGCGCCGTGCGCTGGAAGGTACCCGCTTTGAGTGTATGAACGACTCCCTGACTGGCCCGTTGATTCTTGCGTTTTCGCGGGAAGATCCGGGTGCGGTCGCGCGCGTTATCTCTGATTTCACCAAGGAAACCGACAAGCTGGTGGTTAAAGTGGTGTCAATCGGAGGCAAGCTGCTGGCGCCTGACGACATCAAGCGTCTGGCTAATATGCCAACCAAGGAACAAGCTATTGCTCTGCTAATGGCTGTGATGAAGGCGCCTATCAACAAGTTTGCGCGTACGCTTAATGAGGTGCCAGGCAAGCTGGCGCGCACCATCGCTGCTATTCGCGACCAGAAGCAACAAGCCGGATAACTCACTTTTCAACCTTAATCTCATCGTTCGCTTGGGCGAACGTAAAACAGGAGCAAATAAAATGGCCGTATCGAAAGAAGAAATTCTGGACACAATTGCCAACATGACCGTAATGGAAGTTGTTGAGCTTGTGGAAGCAATGGAAGAAAAATTTGGTGTTTCTGCCGCGGCGGTAGCAGCAGTTGCTGCGCCGGCTGCTGCTGGTGGCGGCGCCGCCGCTGCTGCGGAAGAAAAAACCGAGTTCAACGTAATATTGTCGAGCTTTGGCGAAAACAAGGTAGGCGTTATCAAGGCGGTTCGTGCGATTACCGGCTTGGGTCTGAAAGAAGCCAAGGAAATGGTTGAAGGCGCACCCTCTTCAGTAAAAGAAGGTGTTTCCAAGGATGAGGCCGCGTCAATCAAGAAGCAACTTGAAGAAGCTGGCGCCAAGGTTGAACTGAAATAAGCTTGTACGCAGCTTTTGTAATTAAAGTTTGTAAGCAAGGAAAGGGCCGTTTTCAGGCGTGTGCTGCCGGTATTGGAATTTGTACACCGCGAGACGGCCCCTTCAGACATATCAAGATTCATTAACTAACAGGCATATTGCGACTCAAGTACAACTAAAGGTACAACTGTATTAGTGTCTGTTGTAAAACGAAACTAGGTAATAACGGCAAATTTGGCTGGCGGCTTTGTGCGGCCGGCCTTTTGTTGTTGGTCAGGAATTAGTTTTTAAGCCTGAAACATGCTGTAAGACGCAGTGGGACTATTCAAAGCGACGACATTTGTACTTCAATGCGCAAAATGTTGACGCTGAAAAAATAGTTACAATAAACATGTGATCGACGAAATAGAGGAACGCACATGGGTTACTCCTTCACAGAAAAGAAACGTATTCGTAAAAATTTTGGCAAATTCCCCAGTGTTATGGATGAGCCATATTTGCTGGCTATCCAGGTGGAATCCTACCGGAAATTTCTCCAGCAGGATGCTGATCCAGGGCAACGCTATGACGAAGGACTGCATGGTGCGCTCAAGTCTGTCTTCCCGATCGTAAGTTATTCCGGCAACGCGGCGCTGGAGTATGTCAGCTACCGTCTGGGTTCGCCTGCTTTTAATGTGAAAGAGTGCCAACTGCGCGGGTTGACCTATGCAGCGCCACTGCGTGTCACCGTGCGCCTGGTTATCTATGACAAGGATTCAAAAGCGACACCCAAGCCTGTCAAGGATATCAAGGAGCAGGAAATCTACATGGGCGAGATGCCCCTGATGACTGACAATGGCACCTTCGTGATAAACGGTACTGAGCGGGTTATTGTGTCCCAGTTGCACCGTTCACCGGGCGTGTTCTTTGATCATGACAGAGGCAAGACCCATTCCTCCGGAAAACTCCTGTATCACGCGCAGGTAATTCCCTACCGTGGTTCATGGCTGGACTTCGAATTTGATCCCAAGGACAGCGTGTTTGTGCGCATTGACCGCCGCCGTAAATTGCCCGCAACGGTTCTGTTACATGCGTTGGGTTACGACAACAATGCGATTCTGAACATGTTTTTTGACACCGATACTTTCACCTTCGGTAAGGACGGTGCAAAACTGGAATTGATTCCGGAGCGGCTGCGTGGTGAAACGGCTACCTTTGACATCAAGGCCAAAAACAAGGTCGTGGTTGAAAAGGGGCGGCGTGTTACCGCGCGGCACATTCGGGAACTGGATGCCGCGGGCGTCAAACAGCTTTTAGTTCCTTTTGAGTACCTGCATGGCAAAGCGATTGCGCGCGACATCGTCGATGAAGACACCGGCGAAATCCTGGCAAACGCCAACGATGAGATTACGCCGGAGATACTTGAGAAATTGGTCGAAACCGGCGTCAAGGAACTGCAAACCCTTTACACCAACGATCTCAATAATGGGCCATTCATATCAGATACGCTGCGCCTGGATGAAACACGCGAAGTCCTTGATGCGCAGGTTGAGATCTATCGCATGATGCGGCCAGGTGAACCGCCTACCAAGGAAGCGGCCCAGACGCTTTTCGACAACCTGTTTTTCAATACCGAACGTTACGATTTGTCAGCGGTAGGACGCATGAAGTTCAATCGCCGGTTGAACCGTTCCGAGAGCACCGGTGCTGGCGTGCTGAGCAAGGAAGATATCATTGATGTATTAAGAGCCCTTATCGATATTCGTAATGGTAACGGTTTTGTGGATGATATCGACCACCTCGGCAACCGGCGGGTGCGTTCCGTTGGTGAAATGGCTGAAAACCAGTTCCGTGTCGGTCTGGTGCGTGTTGAACGCGCGGTCAAGGAACGCTTGAGCCTGGCGGAAAGCGAAGGTTTGATGCCGCAGGAACTGATCAACGCAAAACCCGTTTCCGCGGCTATCAAGGAGTTCTTCGGTTCCAGCCAGTTGTCGCAATTTATGGATCAGAACAATCCGCTTTCCGAAGTGACGCATAAACGCCGTGTGTCCGCTTTGGGGCCGGGCGGATTAACGCGCGAACGCGCCGGATTTGAAGTGCGCGACGTGCATCCCACTCACTACGGCCGTGTGTGTCCTATTGAAACGCCTGAAGGTCCGAACATCGGACTGATCAATTCATTGGCGGTTTATGCGCGCACCAATGAATACGGTTTTCTCGAGACACCTTATCGTAAGGTCATAAGTAACAAAGTGACTAACGAGATCGAATACCTGTCAGCCATAGAAGAAGGCCAGTTTGTTATCGCGCAGGCCAACGTCAATATCGACAGCAAGGGCCGGTTGCTCGACAGTCTGGTTTCCTGCCGTCATCAAAATGAATTTACCATGACGCTGCCCGACC
>JAKEGK010000267.1 GCA_022627515.1 Gammaproteobacteria bacterium | reverse complement strand
GGCGGCGCCGCGCCGTGAAGCGGAGTTCAAAAACTCCATTTCGTTTCTTGTCAACAGATGATCGATATCCAGTATCATGACCATCTTGTTGTCCACGGTGGCGAGTCCTTTCAGGAATTCGATACTGATTACGTCACCGAAATCCGGTGGTGGTTTCATTTCCTCTTTGGCTATGTCATAGACGTCGGATACGGCGTCAACCACAATCCCCATGGTGCGTTCCCGGCCTTCACTATTCACTTTCAAGACAATGACAACCGTCATGAGACCGTATTCGAGGTTCTCAAGATTGAAACGCTGGCGCAAATCAATGATCGGCACAATAGCACCGCGCAAATTCATCACGCCTTTAATATAAAGTGGGGCATTGGGAATTTTGGTTACGTTGTCCCATCCCTTTATTTCCTGCACCTGCAGAATATCAACCCCATATTCCTCGCCTGCCAGAATAAAAGTCAGGTACTGATTTTTATTATCCTTTTCGTACGAGTGTCTGGTGCCGGTTTCATCAACCGCGTATTGAGCCGAACTCATAAAATATTCTCCTTAAGCCGCTGCCACTTGTGTGATTTTTTCCGCGCCGTGATTACCGGACCGGGGCAAATGTGATTTGTGAGATAAATTTATCAGACCCGTTACATCTACTATCAGAGCGACAGTACCGTCACCCAGTATCGTTGCGCCCGACAGGCCGTCTATCCGGCGGTAATTGGTTTCCAGGCTTTTGATGACCACCTGTTGCTGGGCCAGCAGGTCATCAACAACCAGTCCCGCGCGTTTTCCATCGCCTTCAACGACAACCATCAAACCGCCGCTGATATCTGTTGTAGGCGTTACAACGCCAAAAAGGTCGTGCATCCTGATGAAAGGAATATATTCATTTCTCAGCTTGTAAACTTCCGCCTGGCCAGCCACTTTATTGACGTATTCCGGCTTGATCTGCAGAGATTCTATAATCGAAATCAGGGGCACGATGTAAGTTTCGCTGCCGACACGCACCAGTTGCCCGTCGAGAATTGCCAGAGTTAACGGCAAGCGAATGGTAAAGGAGGTTCCCTGGCCTTCCACGGAGTGCATTTCAATGTTGCCACCCAGGGCTTTTATGTTTTTCTTCACCACATCCATTCCAACACCCCGGCCGGAAACATCGCTGACAATGTCCGCAGTGGAAAAACCGGCCTTGAATATCAGTTCATATATTTTCTCATCGGTAATGGTTTCGTCATTGCCTACCAGGCCGCGCGCTTTTGCTTTGGTGATAATTTTGTTCTTGTTCAGGCCGGCGCCATCATCACGGACTTCAACAACAATGTTGCCGCCTTTGTGATAGGCGTTTAAATAGATCGTGCCGGTTGCCGGTTTGCCCGACGCTCTTCTCTGTTGGGGCGATTCTATGCCGTGATCAAGGGCATTACGTATCAAATGCACCAGTGGATCGCCGATTTTTTCCAAAACCGTTTTATCGAGCTCCGTATTTTCGCCCGACATTTTGACATTGACATCTTTGTTTAACTTTTTGGACAGGTCATGGACGATTCGTGGCACCCGGTTGAAGACGTAACTGATCGGAAGCATCCTGATGCGCATGACGCTTTCCTGCAATTCGCGGGTATTTCTTTCCAGCTGAATCAATCCGGAACGCAATTTTTCATACTTGGCGGAGTTTTTGAGCTCTTCTTCAAATTCCCCTCCCAGTTGATCGAGCATGGACTGGGTAATAACAAGTTCGCCCACCATGTTTATAATTGCATCCACTTTGTCAATACCAACACGTATGGAAGCGGAATCGGAATGGGAGGGTCCGTTGGCGGATTTTTCATGCGGATGCGGATCATCGCTTTTCCTGACGGCACTGTGTTCAAAACTATGCTCGTGCTCCTCATTCTCGGAAGCGGTTGCCATAGTGATACGCAGCTTGCATTCGTCCGCAACCCATTCGAAAACCTCCTCTATCTCGGCTTGTGCCGCCGCGCCTGTCAAAGTCAAATCCCAGGACAGGTAACAATCTTCCGGATCAATCGTCCGGAAATCAAGTAAGCCGGACATGTTGGCTGTTGTTTTTACTTCGCCCAGATCCTGCAGCACACCGAACATGCGCAATGGATCATTCCCGGTTTTCATGATATCCATTTGCGGTTCGAAGTGTATTTCCCATGCCGCGCCTTCACGGCCTTTGGAAACCGGTGCAGCCGATTTTGGCAGCGCTTCCCCGGAATGCGCTTTGTTCGTGGACAGAACGCTTTGCAGTCTATTCTGGATATCCGAGAATGAACCGCTATCCAGCTTGGTTCCTACTCGAGTCATTTGTATCATCATGCGAAGCGCGTCAAGGGATTTTAGCAAGACGTCGACTGTTTCCTGTGTCGGTTTCAGGTTGCCGTCGCGCATTTCATCAAGAACGGTTTCCATGACGTGAACAAAGTTTGCGATGTCTGTAAAGCCGAATGTGGCGCTGCATCCCTTTATAGAATGCGCGGCGCGGAATATGGTGTTTATTGATTCCGGATCTATATGTTCGACATCCATGTTCAACAGGCCGGATTCCATGTCGTCAACAGCTTCGAGACTTTCCTCGAAAAAAGCTTCATGAAACTGCGTAAGATCGGTGGCCATTGTTTTACCCCAGAACCTTTTTAATTGTTGATAGCAATTGATCCGGATTGAATGGCTTGATAATCCATCCGGTCGCTCCTGCCGCCTTGCCTTCCTGCTTTTTGTTATTGCCTGATTCCGTTGTCAGCGTGAGGATCGGAGTGAATTTGTATTCCGATAACGCGCGTAGTTCTTTAGTGAGGGTTATGCCGTCCATGTTTGGCATGTTCACATCCGTGATAACGAGATTGAATTTTGCATGCCTGGCCTTTTCCAGCGCATCCAGCCCGTCTTTTGCTTCCGTTACATCATGACCGGCGCTTTTTAAAGTAAACGCCACCATCTGGCGCATTGATGCGGAATCATCAACGGTGAGAATACTTGCCATGTTATACGCCTCCAGTATGAGTAAGGGTTGTTAACAAGCAACTTATCAAACATGCTATTAGTTGCAATATTTACACCATTGCCGCAATAAAGCCTGTCGCTGAAAAATTCAATTCAAAGAAACCAAAACCAAAACCAAAACCAAAGGCAAACTGTGCCCGGGTATCGCTTTTTAAAATTGTTTTGAGCAATCGCAATAGATATCGTGCCGGCGGGAAATAACTTAAGCGGAAAATCTAAATGATGCAGATCAATGAATACTTAATGTTTG
>JAKEGK010000266.1 GCA_022627515.1 Gammaproteobacteria bacterium | reverse complement strand
ATGCCGCGGTAAATGTGGTACTTACACTGAGTATCTGATTCAGTATTATCTTAATACTTTGTATGAGATCATCCGGGTTATCACTCCACTGATAGGCAGCGGTAGTTCCTCCCGCCGCGGCCCAGGAATCATATCTGGCAAGGACGTTGTCTAAAGCCCGCCCGGAAAGACCGTCAGGCGCTTCCACAATCCAGAATGAGGTGACATTTTGTTTACCTGTCTTGTCAATTTTATCCGCTCCCCAGGTCCCATCCGCGAAATCATTCTGGTTCAGGAATTTTAACAGCGTGTTTACCGAATCGCTGGTGCCAGTTAACGAAACATCCATTCCACCGGTGGCAAATGAGGCCTGTATCGCGGTATCAGCGTCGCTATCATTGGCGGTTACGCCGAAGGAAAAATTAACCGTGAAAATCTTGCTGCAGTTTTCCGTGATCGGGCTGATATATTTACCCGGAGAATTGTATGTTGCCATGTTGGCGAGTTTATCGGAGTCCGTTAGCGTACCGCCTTTAAATACTTTACCTTCAATGGAAATATCCCGCATCAACTGATATTTATCCGTTTCACTACTGAGATTCGTGGTGGCATCCGTTCCATAATCGGTCCAGCCCAGGTGGGAACTATACGCATTTTGCCCGGTTAAATAACGGAAGAACTCAAAAAATATTTCCTTGCCCTGAAAGGGATGCGCGGTGTTTCCGCCTTTCGTGCCAAGGTTGCCCAAAAGATCAATAAATTCCTTCTTGACGGGATCGCCTTCCGCATAAGTCTTGGTACTCAATTCAGTTGTTCCTATTCCTTTCAATATGTAAGCGCCACCGCTGCAGCCGGAGCTACCCGGGCCGGCGCAGCCCTGTTTGTTGTCATGACTTATCATCAGGCCAATACGGATGCCACTGAATTCATCAAGAGCGGCCTTCATCACGGCTTTCAGGTATTCGATCCGCGTCACCGGCGTGCTTGCCAGGTAACCCTTACTGACCAGGCTTGCGCAGGGGTTTATAGTTTCGCCGCTAATTACTTCATCCTGGCATACCTTTGACCCTAACACGTTCGGCAGATAGTCTATACTGAACATGACCAGTGGCGCCCCGGGGGTAACTGAAGTATTGTTGGTGTACAGTTCCGTATCGTCGGCAAATCCAACGGAACCCACGCAAACAGCAAGCACGGTCGACACCAGCGATACAAGAATTTTATGTGTACTCATAATCTGCAACCTCTATAGTCTTTAAATACTGGATGCCACCAACAAACGTTTCTTTCACGTTTTCGGCACCAATAACACCAATCCCTGCCCGATAAACGCATCGCCCCGGCCGTTACCCACATTGTTATAATCCGCTTCAATATAGAACTGTGTTCCCTGGAATTTATCGGCGCTCACGCCAAGATTCCGGGGAGGGTTAGCCGTCACACCTTCTTTCACTTTCACACGCATTAAGGCGCTGTCAAATTCCGCTATCGTTGTTTTATCCAGTGTAAAACTTTTTTCAGTGCCCGCTGTTCCGGTTACGATGAAATTATTGGAGTTTCCCAGCACATTATCCACACCGGATTGAGCAATCTGTTCCGCAGCTGCACGCTCCTCGTAATTGCCGGCCAGGCGTAACTCGGTGGTGCTGGAACGCATACTCGTCAAACTGATCAGGGTAATAACCACAAGAAACGAAAGCGCTACCAGCAGCGCCGCCCCGCGTTGCCCGTGTATGCCGGAGAGTGTTCCTGTATTAGAAAAATGATTCATAACTGTAAGACCTTTTGCTGCATTAATTATGTTTGCGTCGTTAAATGTTGCTCATCTCGTGAGGTGTGTCACTTTCAGGGTACCGTCATTTAAGCATTGACTGCGAGTTTTTCATCAACACAGTTGTACTGTATACCCTGCGGTAGTAACCATCATTAGCCGCGGCTATTTTATTATCGCCCAACTGATACGTCTTGTCATTTTTGTAGCCGGTGACGGGTTTTGATCCACGAACTAGCACATAGATGGTCGCGTTAATTGCCTGCTTTAACTCATCGGCGGTCGGGGCAGAGGTATAGAAGTCCGCCACGCCATCCGTCCACGGCGTGCTGTTGTCTATGCCATAAACGATATGAAAATTTTCAATGCCGGCCGCCAGCTCTTCTTTCACATACACTGGGTCGGTCGTTGGATCGGCTTCGTTTTCCCTTAAAGACCATCTTTTCAATGTTGCTCCTTCAATAAAATAAATGCGGGATTGATATTTCCAGTCGAAGTAATCCGAGACGGGATCACCGGTGCTGACAGTCGCTTTATGAATGGTGGCTACAGAGCGATTGGTTCTCAGGTAAGGCGCTCCTATTGTCAAAGCGGATGCCGCCGCCAAAGGTTGCCCGACCGTGCGTTTAACCAGTAAAACCTCAGTATCGCTATCAATTGCTGTTGAATCATATTCAATACAGTTAAAGGAGTCCTTCGCGCTGGCAGATGTTGTGTATTCAAGAAAATTTGTTAAATCATAATCCCAGTCACCGGCACCAGCGGTTGCTCCGCAATTTGACGCCAGTTTCAACACGGCATCTATATTGGGAATACCGGCACTGTCTATGGATATCGAACTTCTGTTACCGGACTGGTAGCCACCCCAAAAATTTGCCATCTTCAGGTCGTCCGCCAGGATTTTCAACGCATAACGCCCGTTATCCTGCAGATAACTGATTTCCTGATTTTGTTCACTATTCGCCTTATTTTGCAAAAACAGGCCGGCAACTGCCGCACTGACTACCAGGCCAATGGCAATTGCCACCATCAGTTCGGTAAGGGTTAAACCTTTTTGCTTGCTCAGCATGATCAAATTCGCTCTTGTTACGGTTTCATTTTTTACGCACATTGATTTCACAGGCTGTCCGTATCAATTCGTCACGCAATATACACTCGGAAAAATATCTGGCGCCGGTACTCGTTGCTATCACCGTAAAGACCGGTGTCTTCTCCACAGCTGTCCAAAGTTGGATTGGATAACGCCACTTTGCCCCGCCATGCAATGGCGATGGTATAATATCCCGCGCCACCAACAGCGGGCCCGTCGATACAGGCGGTCGGAGAAACCAGTCCGCCTACATAGTTGCCTTTGGCATCTCGCTCGGTAGCGCCATCCAGCGCCTGTTCAATTTCCCATAGGTCATATTCAAATAGTTGTTCGTTGTTGCATGTCGTCAAGCTACTATCGCATGCCGGGCTGGGCACGCTGCTGATGGAAGACCGTCCCAGTACCGTGCCACCGCCATTGCCGGAATAGGCCGCCAATTGAGTGGGATTCGCGCGCATTTTTGCTATGATTTCCTCCGCGATACTGGTTGCCGCAACACGTTGCACCGCATCATAATTGCTTTGCTTGGACACCACCTGCAGACGCGCAATTCCGATCAGTCCAATGGAAAAAATGACGATACTCACAAGAACTTCAATGATCGTGAAACCCCTGCTCGTTCTGCACGGAGTCAAACTGGTTAAAATACCTTTGGCATCTTTACGTGAATATTTGCGCATCATTCCTATAACTCCTTGACTGCAAATTACGGTGTACAGTTAACAGCACCATCCGTTTTAGTTGTTACCCGACCCGTGGTCGCTAAACTAAGTTCTTTGCCATGATCCTTGCCGCGCGAATCGCAAATGGCAAATGTTGCGGGTTTGGAGGCAGTAGTTGAGCCGTCAGGATTAAACGCGACTGTGGCTCCCGCATTAGTAATCAGGTTTACCCCGGATTCTTCCCGAAAGCTTGCGACAACGTCGGTAGTCGCATCGACGGTTAAATCATTGTCGGCATCAACAAATACCACCCAGCCTTTTGACCAGGTGCCTGCTGTTCCATCACAGGCCGGCTTAGCGGCGACAGGATCATCGCTTTGACACACCACCACCTTCGCGCCGCGCTTGGCCGCTTCGCCACGCGCTGTGGCTATCGAAGCCGCCAGCAGGTTTACCTGCTTGGTTAATCGGGAGTTCTGTGTGAACGTGTGGAAACTCGGTACCGCAATGGTGAGAAGAATCGCGGCTATCGCCAGCACCATCATCAATTCAACGAGCGTGAAACCTTTTACTGCGTTGCTCATGCTACTTCTGCCTGTTTGGTTTACGTTAATTCTCTGATATGGTCTTCAGGATTTTGAACCGTGCGGGCAAGTTGATTTGGCAACGCCCCGGTTCTGGTTTCTCT
>JAKEGK010000265.1 GCA_022627515.1 Gammaproteobacteria bacterium | reverse complement strand
AGACTGGTATTAAGCGACACGGTAGCCGGACTTAATCATTACATGCACGAGTCGTGCTTGATCGTCGTTTTGCAACATCCACCACCGACGACGGAGCTGGAAAAAATTGCTGGCGTCACTGCGGTTGAAGCGCTGGGTGGCAACCGCTTCAAGCTTTCCCATGAACCCGGCCAGAGTCCGGCGGAATCCCTGGTGGATTTGGCGGTGCAGAACCATTGGCGGTTGTCTGAAGTGACGCCGGAAAAACGCAGCCTGGAGCAGATCTTCGTTGACATCACCACCTCTGAAAAAACCGGCGAAGGATCCGAGAGCGGCTCCGCGGAGCAAGCGGCATGATAGTGACGATTGCCGCCAGGGAATTAAAAGCCTTGTTCCTGTCACCGATGGCGTGGGCAATACTCGCGGTGGTGCAAGCCATCGTTGCGTATTTTTTCCTGATTTACCTGGATTATTTTGTCTCGCTGCAACCACAGCTGGCGATTCTGCCCAACGCTCCCGGCATTACAACTATTGTTGTCACCCCGCTCTATGCCACCGTGGCGATTGTGTTGCTCCTGGTCGTACCCTTGTTGACCATGCGTGTAATAAGCGAGGAACGCCGCAACCGCACCTTGACGTTGTTAATGAGCGCGCCCGTATCGGTGAGCGAAATTGTTCTGGGCAAGTTTGCCGGCGTTGTCAGCTTCCTGCTGGTAATGCTGCTATTACTCAGCCTGATGCCGCTGTCGTTAATGGCTAGTGGCAGTCTCGACATGGGATTAATGCTATCGGGGATAGTGGGTACACTTCTGGTCATATGCAGTTTCGCCGCGGCCGGTCTGTACATCTCGGCACTGACCTCGCAGCCCACCGTCGCCGCGGTGGGAACCTTCGGCCTGCTATTGCTGTTATGGATCGTGGATATTGCGGGTGATGCCGGTAATGAGCGCAATGTCCTGTCCTACCTTTCCATGCTGAATCACAATCAGGCGTTGTTGCGCGGAATTTTCAGCACAGCGGACGTGATTTATTATTTGTTGTTTATTACGGTCTTCCTGGTATTAAGCATCCGCCGCCTGGATGCAGAACGATTGCGGCACTGATGAGCGATTTGAGCTAGCGCCTGCCACCCATGAAGATCTCTCCTAAATTAGTTACCCGGCTTCGGATTCAGCAGTCCACATTCATCGTATTGTTTCTTGCGCTGACCGGCCTGCTGGCGTTTCTCAGTTATCGTTATGATTTCGAAACCGACTGGACCATGAATCAGCGCAACACGCTTTCAGAGGCCAGCCAGGCCCTGTTGCAATCGCTGGATAAATTGCCCGAGTTCACCATATACGCCACGGAAGAAGAACAGATTCGCAGACCCCTCGATGAACTGTTGCAGCGTTATAAGCGCGCCCAGCCCGGCATGAAAATTCAATTTGTCAATCCGGAACTGGAACCGGATCTGGTGCGCGAACTGGGAATTAGCGTCAATGGCGAAATTGTCATAGAACTGAATGGCCGCCAGGAGCAGGTCACTCAACCGACCGAACAGAATATTACTAACGCCATCCAGCGTGTCGCGCGCCCTGATGACCGCTGGCTGTTGTTTGCCGAGGGACATGCTGAACGCAAACCGGAAGGCATTGCCAATCATGATCTGGGCGAATGGGGCAACCAGTTAAAAGCCAAAGGCATCAAAATCCGCAGTTTGAATCTCACCGACACGCCTGTAGTGCCGCAAAATACCGCGGCCCTGGTAATAGCCAGTCCGCAGCTTGATTACCTGCCCGGCGAGGTTAACGCCATACAACAGTTTATCAAGGATGGCGGAAATCTGTTGTGGCTGACGGAACCCGGCAACTTATTTCAGTTGCAGCCTGTCGCGGATTTGCTTGGCCTGGAGTTTCTACCCGGCACAATAGTTGATCCCAACACGCAATTGCTTGGCATTGATGATCCGCGGTTTGCCATAGTTTCCCAATATTCGCAACATCCCTTGACCAGCGATTTTTCTGCAGTAACTTTGTTTCCCAAAGCCAGCGGCGTCAAATCCAAGTCATCCGATCAATGGCAACATTCCGCAGTGCTGCAAACCATGCCACGCAGCTGGTCCGAAACGGGGGAATTGACGGGGCAGATTGAATTTGATGCCGCAAGCGACGTGGCAGGTCCGCTCGTCATTGGCATGGCGGTTACGCGTGACATCCAAATCCCGGCGACTGATAAGAATTCCGCAACGCCGGGCAACAAACAACAGCGCATCCTGGTGCTTGGCGATGGAGACTTCCTCTCCAACACTTATTTGGGGAACGGCGGCAATTTAAAGCTGGGATTGAACATGGTGAACTGGCTGGCCCACGATGACCGCTTTATCGCAATACCGGCCAGGACTTCCCCTGATGTAAATATAGAATTATCATCCGCCGCCAAGGCTTTTGTTGCCCTGGGATTTCTCATACTGCTTCCTTTGCTGTTGGGCGCAACTGGCACGGTCATCTGGCTGAAAAGGCGCAGGCGTTAGTTATAAATTGTGATGACAAAACCACTGATTACCAACCTTATACTGCTGCTATTGATTATCTGCCTGGGGCTGGTGATCTGGCTGGAGCCTTTTACGGAACAGCCGCCGCAGCCCACGCCGTTAACAGGGATTGATGCCAGCACCATTGAGACAATAAGAACATCCAGAGGATCGGAGTTGCTGTTTTCTCTGGAGAAACGCGCCCAACAAGGGCAACCCACCTGGTATTTGACATATCCCGTGATAATGCCGGCCAATCCTGTCAAGGTCAGCCAATTACTGGATCTCTTAAATACTGACAGTTTAAGGCAATATGATATAAAATCAGACAGTCTGGCCAAGTTGGGGTTGAGTCCGCCAGGCTGGGAAATCGCGCTGGGTCAAACCATTGTCCAGTTCGGAAAAACAGAACCTATTGAACAACGGCGCTATGTGCGGGTCAACAGCGGCACTTTTTCGGAAACAAACACCGGAACTGATTCCGGAACCAGTACCGAAACTATAGTGCATTTAATCAACGATCGTTTCAGCCAATATAATTTCGGGTCACCATTCATGCTTGCAAATCTAGATATCTTACCAGTCGACAAGTCAGTAACCGAGGTGCATTTACCGGATAAAGTCATCAAAAGAGTTGATGGCCAGTGGCAATTGACACCTTCCGATGACGCGATCTCACAAAACACGTTTAACGAATTCATTGATGAATGGCGCTATGCGCAGGCGCTGCGTGTAGCATTGGCCGAAAAGCAGGATCAGACAATGAACGCCAAACCGGTCACCATTTACCTTGAAAAAGTCAGCCAGCCTGTTCACCTCACCGTGGAATCCACCGAGCAGGACTTTATTATCACTAACAAGGACTGGGGGATACGTTATTACCTTGCCAGCAATATCGGTAAACGACTGTTAGAGGTCACCCCGCCCGCTAACGAATAATTATTATTGGAATTTCAGAACCATCCCCAATGCCGGAATTACCCGAGGTCGAAACCACTCGCCGTGGTATTGCTTCCTGCATTACCAATCGTCAAATAACTGATGTTATAGTCCGGCAGCGTAATTTGCGCTGGCCTGTTCCTTTCCGCCTGCGCAAGACCTTGGCGGGGCAGACTATCTCCAGCATCCAGCGCCGCGGCAAGTATTTATTGTTGAGCATGCAGTCCGGCACATTGCTGATTCACCTGGGTATGTCGGGGAGCTTGCGCGTCGTGCCGGCAAACCTGCCTGCGGAAAAACATGATCATGTTGACATTGTTTTCGATAACCATAGCGTGTTACGCCTGCGTGATCCAAGGCGCTTTGGCGCCATGTTGTGGACCCAGCAAAATCCGTTGCAGCACAAACTACTTAAAGATCTTGGCGTAGAGCCATTGGCCAAAGATTTTACCGCGGAGTACTTATTTAACGCGGCGCGCAAGCGCAAGGTGGCGATAAAACAATTTATCATGGACAGCCATATTGTGGTTGGCGTGGGTAATATCTATGCCAATGAAGCCTTGTTTCTGGCGGGTATCCGGCCCACGATTGCCGCAAAAAACCTGAGTCTGCCGCGCATGCAACAACTGGTAACCGCGATCAAGCTGGTATTAAAAGACGCCATTCGCAGCGGCGGAACGACATTAAGAGATTTCACGCGCGGTGACGGGCGTCCTGGTTATTTCCGCCAGCAATTGAATGTATACGGCCGCGAGGGAGATCCGTGCAAACGATGCGGCACACCGATCAAACTTATCAGGCAAGGACAACGCGCCAGCTATTATTGTCACCGCTGCCAGCGATAAATTAATCCTGAAAATAAAAAACCCCGCAGGGTTGTTTACGGGGTTATTGATGCTTCTTACGTAGAATCGTCGTTAGTTTGTAAGCGTATTATGATGTTAAAGGTGTTACGTTTTTTGCCGACCAACCCTTTGGACCAGGAACCGGTTCGTAGGTGACGCTTTGCCCCTCTTCCAGTGTTTTGAAACCGGTACCCGATATTGCAGTGTAGTGAACAAAAACATCTTCACTGCCATCCTGAGGCGCTATAAAACCAAATCCCTTAGCTTCATTAAACCACTTGACCTTACCTTCAGCCATGGAACTTACCCCCCGATTTATTGCTATTTTTACTACCTTTTTGTGTGTAGCTTGCTGTTTTACAGGTTTGCAACCATGCACTGTTTTGCATTCCATAGTTGCTAACCTATGCAGTAAGTCAACGAAATTACCGGAAATAACTTTACAGGAAAGTTTCAGAGTGAATTACGTCTGATACCGCAATGATTTTTAGTATAATATTTATTCTATTAAGATGCTATATACATGGATTAATAAACAGAATTAACATATTAAAAAAATTCGATATGGGTATGCAATTTATTTAAGGTGCGTAACGAATTGATCAGTAACCAGTTTTGCCGCTTCTTCGATATATAAATTCAAGAATTCATTTTAACTGGAAAAGAAGTGATTTTTTTCTCTGTCAATTTTATGCAACTCTTGCGGTAAAAGCCCGCTTCCCCTGATTTGTATTTTGTGGCTGATATGAAAATCAAATTACCGGTATGTACTGTTAATGCGCGTTGAAACAAGGCGCTTTTTTTTGAATAAATAATGAATGCAGTATTTGCACCGTCAACACAATCATTAAGCCCCATTCCAGTTTCATTAATGAGTAATAATCATCGTTGGTGCGGGGCGCAGGACGGGATGTGATTTCGTCCAGCATCTCGTGTACCGCGTTAACGTCAAAGATACCCGCTTTAACCAGTGCGTCGTCGCACAGATAGGAATTCAATCTGGCGGCCTTTTCCGGTGTGAAAAACCACTCTTTAATGGGTGTGTAAAACGCGCGCTTTTTGAATGAGTGGGGATGCTCCGGCAAATGCGGCATCATTATTTTCCGCAGCAAATACTTTTCGTCCATGCCATTCAGTTTTAACCATGGCGGAACCCGGGCGGTAAACTCCACCAGTTTGTGATCCATGAAAGGAACCCGCACTTCAACGCTATGCGCCATGCTTAACCGGTCACTTTTCCACAATATCCAGCCCGGTAGACGCGTCTTGGTTTCGATGTAGAGTGATTGATTCAGCGGATGACGTTCTTCCAGCTTTGGTTTCATCCGCTCTATTAATTCATCCATCTGGCTATTGGCATGCAAGCGGTCTTTGACATTCCGCGACAGCAACCTTTCACCCACATCATCCAGAATATGCCAGGTGTCATGCCATGCAGGATAACAACCGAATTTTTTTATCGTGGCATCCTGGGAACCAGGCTCATGCAACCGCAACAACATGCGCATATGCTGGTCGGCAAAATTGTCCTTGAAATGCGTAAGATAAAATTCCTCACGTTGTTCCATACTCTCTTTTTCATTACCCCATACACGAATCATATCCTGCCGGTAACAATCATACCCGCCAAATATTTCATCTGCGCCATCGCCTGTGTACACCACTTTGTAGTGATTGTCCCGCACCAATCCGGAAAGCATGAAATGCGGTATATCCACTGCGACCCGTTGCGGTTGCTCCAGGTGGTAAATTGCCTGCTCTAATATACCGAGATAGCCGCCTGGCCGTTCATCATCGATGATCAATTCCGTATTGGGGACATGGATATGCCAGGCGATGCGGCGGGATATTTCCGATTCGTCATTTGCTGTGTTGGTAAATCGTATCGTAAAACTTTGCACCTCATTTTCATAATGTTTGTTGAGCATATAAGTCGTGGTGGCTGAATCAATACCGCCAGATAAGTAGGCTCCGATCGGCACCTCACCGATCATGTGCGAAACAATGGAGTCATCCAGCGTTTTTTCAAACGCCTTTCCCCATTGCGT
>JAKEGK010000264.1 GCA_022627515.1 Gammaproteobacteria bacterium | reverse complement strand
GGGACGGATGCCCGCTCCAGGATACCACCGCGGCGATTTGCTGCGCCCGGTCCGCTGCAATTTTCATTGCGGCAGCGGCGCCGGTATTACTGCCAAATAATGCAATCGACGATGCAGCCGTATCCTTGTGCTTTTGCAGCCAGTCGACAACGCGGTTAAGACGCGCATACAACCAGTTAAGTTTGGACTGTTGATCCCGATTTCGAATGATGCTGCGTTCGCTCGGTGTTAACAGGTCGATAAGCAGCGTTGATATTCCCGCGTTATTCAGTTTTTCAGCGACATACTTATTGCGCGGACTGAACCGGCCACTGCCAATTCCTTGCACGAATAGCACGATACCCGCGGAATCATTGCACAACGCAAGCGATCCGCGCAGCGAAACGCCCTCTACGCTAATATGTATATCCCGTGGTAAATAGCCCATAACGTGATTATTTGAATATCGGTTGATAGTGTTGAAACTGGTTCAATAATTATAATACTTGGATCGGAACAATCTCCTCTAGTTCATTCTAAAACCGGCCGCCCCTGGCGCGCAAAACTGCAACCGGTCAGACCGGCTCAGCCGGTACACGGACATAACGCTGTATCGAAACGCAGCGGGAATCAAACCCAGTAATTCGCAGCTGTTGCGCGGGATTTTACGCACAGCGGTACTATCCGGTGTTTTGTGGCATTTTATGTGCTGATTAAAGATCGTACTGACATGCTGTGCATAATAACCGGCCCGGCGTTCCCAGTAGTTTTCAACTTATTGATTTTAATAAACTAAAAATCAAGCGACGCGGATAATCAATAAACTAAAAATCATGCCGATGTATAAGAATCGCGATGAATTTTCACGCGCCAGGGATTTGATAACTTTATCGATTATATAGCTAACGATCTATGGCCTCGAAGCATTCCAAAAACTCACTTTCAATACTCCATCTGGAAGATGACGCATCTTTTGCCAGAAAAGTTAAACAAAAACTGATCGAAGAAGGATTTGATATCAATATTGAACTGGTCAAAACCTGCAAGGAATATTTTGAACAGCTCCAGCACCCTGCTTATCACATGATATTTCTGGATGATCATGTAACGGATGGCAATGGATTACAGGCGCTGGAGGTTATAAAAGAAAAGCAGATTCCTGTACCGGTGGTCATGTTCTCTGACATTCTGGATGAAGTCGCAATCGTCAATAGCCTGCGCCGGGGCGCAGTGGATTACGTCCTGAAGACCAACCTGGAACGGTTGCCGGAGGTGGTGCAGCTTATTGTCAGTCAAATCAAGAAACACAAAACAGTCTTAAATTTCGAGAAATTTTTTACAACCTCCACGGATCTTTTGTGTTCCTGTGACAAGCAAGGGCGCTTTATCAATCTGAATCAGGCCTGGAGCAAAGTCCTTGGTTATCCTATGGAAGCGTTAATGGGTAAATCTTTTCTGGATTTTATATATCCGGATGACCGTAAAACGGCGCAATCCTGTTTTAAGGCGTTGTTTGGCGCTGATAAGAGCGGCGGCGAATTCACTGGTTGTTTTGTCACTCAAGGCGGCGATATGCGCTGGCTGCAATGGCGCACCACGGCGCAAAACGATGAAGTGATTTACGCCATTGCCAGGGATATTACCGAAATTAAACAAAATGAAATCAAACTGTTTCGGGAACAGGAAAGTCTGAAACAACAGATTGAAGAGTACAAGTCGGAAGTCACGCAAAAATCGATAGTTGCCAACCAGATCCACGATTCGGTGATTACCACGGATTTAAAAGGCATTATCACCAGTTGGAACAATGGTTCAGAACGGGTGTTTGGTTATTCCGCACAAGAAGCGGTTGGCCAGCAAATCGCGCTGGTTTATCCGGAAAAGGATTACAAGATCATCCAGTATCAAGCCAGCAACATACTATTGGAGCAGGGATCGCAGGAACTGGATATACAAATGCGGCGCAAATCCGGTGAAGTATTTGACGCCAGATTGACATTGGCGGTGACGCGTGATTACAGCGGTGAAGTAAACGGCATGGTTGGTTATGCAGTGGATATGGGCCCGGTTGCCACGGTCGTGCAAAATGCCGGCGTTAACGATCAGCGACTGGAATTCGCTATAGACAACAGTCCGGTTGTGTTATTCGCTTGCGGTACGCAGGACAGTTACAGGCTGCGATATGTCAGTCCGAATGTCGAAGTGTTGTTTGGTTTTCCGGTGGGGCGTTGCACTGAAGAAGACAACTTTTTAATAAACCATTGCCACCCGGATGACAAGGACCAGTTGCAGAATGCCTTGAACAAGGTGCTGGATACGAAAGTTTTTTCCCATGCCTATCGCTTCAAAAAAGCGGATGGCGAATACTGCTGGCTGCATAATGAGTTAAAGCTCCTGAAGAACGGCGAAACGAATGCAACGGAAATTGTTGGAATGCTGATTGATGTGGAAAATCTGCATCATGTTCAGCAACAGTTACAACAGCTCGAGCAAGCGGCGCGGCAAAACGAGCAACAATTGGCGCAAGCGCAGCAGCAATCGCAGCATTGGGAGCAACAGTTACAGCAGCTTGAGCTGGCGGCGCAGCAGAAAGATCAGCAGTTGGAGCAGGCGCAGCAGCAATCGCAACATTGGGAGCAACAGTTACAGCAGCTTGAGCTGGCGGCGCAGCAGAAAGATCAGCAGCTGGAGCAGGCGCAGCAGCAATCGCAGCATTGGGAGCAACAGTTACAGCAGCTTGAGCTGGCGGCGCAGCAGAAAGATCAGCAGTTGGAGCAGGCGCAACAGCAATCGCAACATTGGGAGCAACAGTTACAACAAGCGGAACAGCGGCTAATTAAGCTGGAAAAGGAATTGCAGGCCGCAGCGCAGCAGCTGGATGCGGTGCGTCAGCAACATGAAAATGCGAATCGTGACGCAAGTATGAATACCGGCGCTGAACTCAACGCCGCCCTGGAAAAAGCCGAGAAAGCCGTTCATGCGAAATCAGAATTTTTAGCGGGCATCAGTCATGAGTTACGGGTCACTCTCAATGCTGTTTTGGGTTTTACGCAGATACTGGCGTTGGATGAAACGCTCAATGAAAACAATAAACAGCATTTAAATGAAATATCCGGCGCCGGTAGCCATCTGCTGAATATAGTTAACCGGTTGGCGGATGTTGTTAATCTGGAAATGGGCAATGCCAGGCTTGTAAAGGAAAACTTCGATATCTGGCAATTGCTTGAAGACTGCATGCTGCAACTGAATTCTAATGAACAGGGGAGAGGTGTTACGCTAAAGCGGCGGCAAGCTGAGGCGGAGGCGGACAATCAGATCTGCGGCGACAGGCAGCGTTTGCAGCAGGTCTTGTCGTATGTAATATCCAATGCTGTGGCAAATGCTCCGGACCAAGGTACAGTGGAAATCGTAGTGGAAAAACTGCACGCTGCGGTGCGTATCGCTATTAAGAATTCTGTGTCTGGCGGGAATAACGGCGTGCAGCCGCCGCTGGCCGGAGCGGTTGACTTGCATCGTGGCAGGTCTAACGGTTTGAACAAGTCCAGGATAGAGCTGCTGATAACTCAGGCGTTGCTGGAGCTTATGGGTGGTGGCATGCACTATGAATTTGATCCGGAAAAAGTAATCGCAATTATTATTCCTCAAACTCCTGATGTATCAACTCAACTTGCTAATAGCGCCGATGACAAGACGTTGAGTAGCCGGGAAAGCGCAGAGGAAAAAACCATTCTCTATCTTGAAGATAATGCCGCGGGTATAAGACTCGTTGAAACCCTGTTAAAGCAACGGCCGGGTTGCAGGCTTGTTGCAACCCGCAATCCAGCGCAATGTGAAGAATTGGCGCAGCGCCATAAACCTTGCCTGATTCTCCTCGATATTAACCTGCCCGAAGCGGATGGTTATGGTTTGCTGGCGCAATGGCGGCAGGACGCCATGATGAAAGAAATTCCCGTCGTAGTGGTTACCACTGATACCTTGCCGGAAGATATCGACAGGGCGATGAACGCCGGAGCTGTTGAGTATCTTGCCAAGCCTATCGAGATTAACAGGTTTCTGGCTGTGGTGGATACATTCCTGGCGCCACAAACACCAAACATGCTGAAAAAACATAAAACGAATTAAGCGGCCGGACCGGATTTATTCCGGCTGACACTTTATTTCCGCGTGCCTGACGGTTTGTGGGCAATCAGCCTTAAAAAAACTTTGGTTCCGTAGTAAACCGGACCATTTAAATATTATATGCTATTATAATTCAAGCGAGCGCCGGCCGAATGTAGATAGTCAATCCTGAATAATGACAAAACAAAAACTCACCGATATTCCCGTCACCATCAACCGTCTAAAGCATATTGCCAACGCGCTTCAATTGTCCGTGCAAACGCAACAGCGCGTGATCGAGTTGGCGGGACTGAAGCCGGATAACGCCGCGTGGCTGCGGTTTATTGACCGGTTTCTGTTAATTTGTGGAGTAACGCTGGCGCTGGTGGGGGTCATGTCCTTCTTCGCGTATAACTGGGCGGACTTGCACAAGTTTGGCAAATTCGCGCTGATCGAAATCGGAATTATTTCCCTGGCAGTGACTGCTTATTTCAAAACTGTGGACAAGCTCTCCGGCAAGGCGGCGTTGTTTGGCGCCGCGGTGTTAACCGGTGTGTTGCTGGTGGTGTATGGTCAGACTTATCAGACGGGCGCTGATTGTTATCGTTACCGCTGTGCTTGCGCGGGTGATACACGCCGGTTTCGAAATGTTTTTTCTGCTGAGTATTCTTGTTATTGCCCAGTCCGCGGCGGCGGCGCAATGGTTGCGCAAAGTTAAAAAAGCCGGGGAGACAAACGCATGAATCAGGAGCGGGCCAATTTTCAGGATGTATTTGCAAAACTTGCCGGCGAGAATCTTCTTGACAGCGGCTGGGAGGAAAAGACCCGCGTGTTGATCGCCAGAGAACACAATGAACAGGCCTGGTACGTGCGCGTCATGGTTGGTTTCAGCGCGTGGCTGGCCAGCTGGATGCTGATCGGTTTTGTGGTTGGCGCCGCCATTGTTGAATCGGAGCAGGCGTCGTTGATTCTGGGTCTGCTGCTGGTGGCGGGCGCGGTCATCGGCCGGTATGTCAGTGACAATGATTTCATAACACAGATGACCCTGGCGGTCAACCTGGCCGGTGAAGCGCTGATTGTGTTTGCTGTCGCGCAAATTTCACATAGTTTTGAAACAACCACTTTCAGTTTCATAATGCTGCAACTGGTGCTGTTGGTGATTTACCCGGATGCCGTGCACCGCTTTTTGTCCGCGAGTGCGGTTATCGGGGCGTTAAGCGGGCTATTGTATCAATGGAAGGCGATTGCCTGGGTGCATGTTATTGTCATCGGCTTTGCCGCGCTGTTCGTGTATCTGGTTATCGTGGAGCAAAAATTTCTGGCCCGCGGGCAGGCCCAGTTTATCATTCCGATGAAATGGGGTGTGCTGTTTGGCCAGTTAAGCGTGTTAATGATGTCCACCGTTTACATCCTGCCGGAAATAGCAAAAAACATGGAGATTTTTCCCCTTCCATGGATATCCAGCGTGGGATTGGGTTTGTTATTTTTGTGTCTGGTATACTGGTTAATCCGCGCGGAAAAATTTCCGCTAACGCAGGGGAATACCGCGGCGGTGTATAGCATAAGCGTCATCGCCATTGCCGCAGCGACAATGGCGCCGGGATTAATTATGGCGCTGATTATTCTGTTGCTGGGTTTTGCTGTGGCTGACCGCGTTTTACTGGGAGTAGCCATCGGATTCTTTACGGTATTTCTGGCGGCATTTTTTTACGGCATCGAAATTACCCTGTTGCTCAAATCAATAGTGTTAATAGCGACCGGTGCGGTACTGCTCGCCGGGCGCACTGCCCTGAAGTTTTACCTGACCGCGAATAAAGAGATGGCAATCGATGGTTAAAAACCTCTTCAAATCCGGTAAGGCAGTCAACATGATATTGTTCGGCGTGCTTGCGGTTGTTCTTTTGCTGGCAAACTATTTTATTATCAGCAAGGAGCAGGTGCTTGCGAACGGCAAGGTCATGTTATTGGATTTAGCCCCACGCGATCCACGGTCGATTCTGCAGGGCGACTATATGGTGTTGCGTTATAGAATGGCCGCCGATATCGCGAGTCATT
>JAKEGK010000263.1 GCA_022627515.1 Gammaproteobacteria bacterium | reverse complement strand
GATCCGAGACAGGATTCCGCTCATCTATATTAATGACCATCTGGCCGCGGTGGGTGATTTGTTTGTTAGTCAGCAGTTCCGCGCGGAAGAAGGCGAGGATGGCTATATAATTCAATGGGAAAGCGGCTGCCTGGCTGCGTCTGCGCAAGTGACTGATTTGTGCTAGAATCCGGATTTTTATCCGCTGCGTGATTGACGGTCAACGTTAGCTGTGTGATCTAAAAAGTTCCAGGTTCAAGTGGCGTAAAATTCAAAGATTATAATCAGAAACTGATGGTGTTGGTTCGATATTGGTTGTTGATTCTGCTGTGGGGCATTCACTGCGCACACGCCGCCGTGGAGTCAACGGACAAGCATACTCATGCTGTAAATCTGCCGGACAAATCCTGCAGCATTTGTCATACACAAGACAGCGGTTTTATTAAAGCCTTTGCCGGGGACCAGTCGAAATGTGCGGCCTGCCACAAGCTAAAAGAGACATCAAAAATCAAAACGCTGCAAACAGCGCAAGCGCAGCAGGAAATATTGAAATTAAAACAGGAAGCGGTTACACCCGCGGAAAAATTATCGGCCGATGCCGGCATGCGCTTCCCCATGTATTACCAGAACAGCCGGTTAGGTGACGCTCCCAATGAAATGGTTTTGATTCCCGCGGGAAAATTTATTATGGGCAGCGACAACCGGCTGCCTGACGAAGGACCGCAGCATGATGTGACGTTGAATGCTTTTTATATTGATATCTATGAAGTGACCAACCTGCAGTACAAGAAATTCAATGACACAACCAAACGGCGTTCACCCGCCCATTTCCGCAACCGGACGTTTCCGGACGGCAAGGTCGATCATCCGGTCACCTATGTTTCCTGGGAAGATGCCGATGCTTATTGCAAATGGGCGGGCAAACGTTTGCCCACTGACCAGGAATGGGAGAAAGCGGCGCGTGGCGCCGACGGGCGGATCTTTCCCTGGGGAAACGAGTTTGATGTGAGAAACGCCAACACGCCGTTGCGTTGGAAACAAATCGGCGTTTTTGGAGACACCGCGCCAGTGGGTTCTTTTACCGGCGGCGCGAGTCCCTATGGCGTCTATGACATGAGTGGCAATGTGTGGGAGTGGACGGCGTCCTGGTACAAGGCTTATCCGAATAATCAGGCGCCTTCCGAAAGTTATGGTGAGCGCTACAAGACTCTAAAAGGCGGCTCCTGGTTCGACTGCTCATTTTATAATTGCGGTATTTCGGCGCCGGTTTTTAACCGGGCGTTTTTTTCCGTACGAACCAAAAACGACAGTTTCGGATTCCGCTGCGCCAGGGATGCGGGTGATCACAACGAATAATCATGACTCAACATTAGTGTATACGCTTACGGATAATCAATGTCAGACCTGAAAACACCATTGCGCGCAATTCTTTTAACAACCCTGGTTACCGCCTGTAATCAATCTCAGGCGCCGGAAAACAAAACCGGCGATCGCCGGATTGACAGCAACGTTGTAAAAGCGGTGGTACAGGAAACACCCATGGCGCGTGTTGCCGCGGGGAAATTTATCCGGGGCAGCAACAAGGAAGACACGGAAGGCATGCAGGCCCGTTATGGTTTTGCCGCGCCTCTTTATCAGGATGAGCATCCACAGGCAGAACAATATCTCGATGAATTCTGGATTGACGTTTATGAGGTGACCAATAAGGCATACAAGACCTACATGTTGAATACCAGTCGGATGATGCCTTTTGTTTGGGTTAATAACGGCTATGCGTTGACTGAATCACAGTTGCGATCGATGGAATTGGAAAAGCTGCGTAAGATGGCAGCGGACTATTTTAAACTGGATGTCGACACGCGGGAGATGGGCCAGACTGCATTGGTCCAGGCAATGCTCAAGCATCAGGAGCGGCTGGATAAGCTCCCGGTAGGTGGGGTCAACTGGTTCGATGCCAGGGAATTTTGTCAGTGGCGAGGAGCGCGGCTGCCTACCGAAGCGGAATGGGAAAAGGCCGCGCGCGGACCGGATGGGCTGGAGTATCCATGGGGTAACGAGTGGAATCCGCAAACAACCAATACCGGTGACGACGGCGAGTGGGAAGAAGGAATAGCCCCGGTGGGTTCTTACGCACACAACAAATCACCCTATGGCGTGTATGACATGTCGGGCAATGTCTGGGAATGGGTGGACGACTGGTATGAGCCTTATCCCAATTCCACGTATCAGTCGGAAATGTTTGGCCAGAAAAAACGGGTAATCCGCGGCGGTGGCGGCGGGATCGGCCACTATGCGATTAGTTATTTTTTCCGGGGCGCAACCCGGCAGTTTTCCGAACCGGAAATGGAAAGCGATGATGTGGGTTTCCGTTGCGCGAAGGATGCCTGATGCCTGGTTTGCACATGAGCATAAAATTTAACTTGTCAGCTGGGTTCAGTATGAGCAAAAGAATATTCACGATTCTGGTTTCGTTTTTATTGCCGGCGGGCGCGCCCGTGTTTGCCGGCGCGCCGTCCTTGTCCGCGCTGGAAAAGATCAACCAGCAACTGAAAGAAGCGCATCACCAGCGCTCCAGTTCCTGTTTTGACTGCCATACCGAAACCGATTCTCCCGCATTCAAGGAAATAATGAAAAACGAATGCGTGATCTGCCACAAAACTGGCTGGGTATCAGGCAAGCTCGAGGAACTGGCTAAAAAGGAGCAGGCGGCCACGCCTTCCGCAACCGCCCCAACCAAAAAAGCCACGGGACAAGGTCCAGGCATGAGCGTGCCGATGTATTACGACGGTAGTAAGCTTGGCGGCAAGCCCAATGAAATGATTCTGATTCCGGGCGGAGAATTTATCCGCGGCACCAACGGCCGGCTTCCGGATGAAGGCCCGGAACACAAAAAGCATGTTGGCAGTTTTTATATTGATAAATATGAAGTCACCAATTTGCAGTATTTTGAGTCGCTCAAACACACCAGGCGCGCACTGCCCAGGCATTTTGTGAACAACCAGATCCCTGAAGGTAAAGCGGATCACCCGGTTGTTTTTGTGTCATGGTATGATGCCAAGGCTTATTGTGAATGGGCGGGAAAACGTTTACCCAGCGACATCGAATGGGAAAAAGCCGCGCGCGGAACGGATGGCCGGACGTATCCCTGGGGCAATGAATTTGACATTAGTTATGTCAATTCGCCCGTGCGCTGGGCCGAGTTGAAATTAATTGGTGACACCACGCCAGCCGGCGCTTTTGAAAAAGGGAAAAGCATTTATGGCCTGTATGATATGTCGGGTAATGTCTGGGAATGGACCTCGTCGCAGTATGAGCCGTACCCGGGTAACACGCGTAAATCGGAGCTGTATGGCGGAAACTACCGTACCCTCAAAGGCGGGTCCTGGTGGGATTGCTCGTTTTATCAATGCGGCATTTCCGCACCGGTTTATAACCGGAGTTTCTTTCACCCCAAGACCATGAACGACAGTTTCGGTTTTCGTTGCGCGAAGGATGCGTAAGTACAAATAATACAGGGCGTACAAATAATGGATGATAACAAGCAATCAACGAATCCCCGCCAGCAATGGCTGTTAGTGGCTTTTATTTGTATTGTTGGTGTTGCCGCAGTTTTTATTGCGTACAACGCCGGCACCAAAAAAGGCGAGCTAACATCCGTTCAATCAGTTCCGGCGCAGGATGTTTCCCCCGATAACATGGTGTTGATTCCCGCGGGCGAGTTTATTATGGGCAGCGACGAAGTGGACGCCAGCGGGAAATCCCAGGAATTCGGATTTAACGAGCCCTTGTATCTTAATGAACACCCGAAGCGTAATGTCGCGCTTAAAGCTTTTTATATCGATAAATATGAAGTGACAAACGGGCAATTCAAAAAATATTTGCGCGATCTTGGCAAGTATTCGGATGCGCAAATTGATATGTTGATTGAACGTCTGCAGATGCAGCAGGACAATACGGCGGTACGCAATATCACATGGTTTAAGGCGGATGAATACTGCCGTTTTTACAGGAAACGTTTGCCAAGCGAAGCGGAATGGGAGAAAGCCGCGCGGGGCACGGATGGCCGTGAATATCCGTGGGGTAATGAATGGAATCCGGAGTACGTGAATGCCGGGCAGGGTGAGTCGGATTTGACACCCGTGGGCAGTTATGAAAATGGCAAGTCAATGTACGGAATCTATGATATGGCTGGCAATGTGATGGAATGGACGGCGGACTGGTATGAACCTTATCCGGGTGCGGAGTATCAAAGCCCGAACTATGGCAAAAAACGCCGGGTGGTGCGCGGCGGCAGTTGGGGCGGTGTAGGGCATTATGTAATTCCGCATTATTTCCGGGTGGCGTACCGCTTTAATTTCCCGCCCGACCAGGCGTTCAATGATGTGGGATTCCGCTGCGCCAGGGATGCCTGATTTTCCGCCGCGAATCTTATTTTTATCCTGAGTATCTCAAAATTATGAGCGAATTGATCAGTAACAAATGCGTTGTTACCTTTACCTATCAGATACTGGATGAGCAAGGCATCATCATGGAGCATTCCGATATACCCATGGAATATATTCATGGCGTTCCGGAACCATGTACCCGAAAGTGGAAAAAGCTTTAAATGGAAAATCGGCCGGTGAGACCATTGAAGTGATATTACCGCCGCAAGACGGATTTGGCGCGCACGATCCCAACCTGACATTTACGGATCACATTGATAATGTCCCTCAAGAATTCCGTTGGGTCGGCGCCAGGCCGGCTTTCGAAAATGAAAACGGGGAAGTGATGGAACTTTTGGTCAGCAAAATCGAAGGGGATCAGCTGACTGTTGATGCAAATCATCCCTTCGCCGGCAAAACCGTTACTTTTCGCATCAAGATTGTCGCTGTCCGGAAGGCGTCTGACGCGGAACTTGCTGGAAGTGTGCCGCCGCCGGGCGCGTTGCAGTAGCGTCTGGCCGCTGTTAACAGGCAATCAAGCGACAGCGGCGTTCTGCCTGGCTTGCGCGGCGGGCAGTACCACAGTGAAACTGGAACCCACGCCTTCGACGCTATCAACCGAAATTTCCCCATCCATCAGTTTGCAGATACGGCGGCTGATTGCCAAACCCAGTCCTGTGCCGCCGTATTCCTTGCTGATTGAAGGGTCTGCCTGGGTAAACGCTTCGAATACCCGGTTCATCTGTTCAGTGGACATGCCGATACCGGTGTCTTTTATTTCAATCGACAGGCAATCGCGGTCATCCCGCCGCAGGTGTTTGACATTGACATAGATGTTTCCATGTTTTGTAAACTTGTTCGCGTTGCTTAACAGGTTATACAGAACCTGCTTGAAGCGCATTTTGTCCGCATGCAGTTCATGGTGATTACCGTCCAGACTGATTTGCAGTTGATTGTTATTTTTGTATACGGAAGGCCTTATGGTTGCGACAACCTCGTTTACGATGGGTTCGACACTGAAATCCTCGAATACGAATTCCATCCGGCCGGCCTCGATTTTTGACAAATCCAGAACGTCATTGATAAGTGACAGTAAATGACGTCCCGAAAGATTGATTTTTTCCAAATCGCCTATTGCGCCCCGGTCGCCTGACTCATGCGCTTCTTCGGAAAGCATTTCACTATAACCGATTATGGCATTCAGCGGAGTGCGCAATTCGTGGCTCATGTTGGCCAGGAATGCGCTCTTGGTTTTGTTGGCGGACTCGGCGCTATCTTTGGCAAGGCGTAGTTCCTGTTGTTGCAACTGGCGCTCTATTGCGACACTGACCCAGCTTCCTATGAGATTAACCAGGTCCTTGTCGGTTTCGACAAAGGGAGCGGCGCGTTTCTGGAGCGAGGAAAAATTTACCGTGCCGTAGGGCTTGCCATAGACGCTGATTGGCGCCGCAATATAACTGTTAATTCTGGAAATGCGCAAACTTTTATGCTGCCCGCGTATTTTAGGATCCTTGATATCGTTAATAGCCAACAGGGCGTTGGCTTCCAGTGTTAAACTGCAGATGCTTTCATCAAGAAAGTGCATCATGCCGGGTATTTGGCCAAAGATGTCCGGCCCGGCAATATTAAGGATCGTGGACATATTTTTTTCCGGTTCGATTTTATTAACCCGGCCGCAGTCGGCTTTGAGGAACCGGCAACCCAGATTCAGCATCTCGTCGATTTGTTCATTGAGCTTCAAGCCTGCCATGGAAGACACTTCATAAAGTGAACGTATGCGTTCGCTTTGTTCCAAGAGCGCGGTTTCGGTTGAACCGGTGCGCCGGATAACCACAACCATGAAAATGAACAGAATCATCGCGACACTGCCCAGCAGGCCGGTAAAACGATAAGCCTCTTCGTTATGTCTGGCGGCTGCCGCGACTTCTTGTTCCACCTCCTTGCGTTTCATCTCCAGGATTCCGGATATACTGTCCACAAACTTGTCCTGAATGGGAACCACTTCCTTGATGAAGACTTTTTTGGCTTCCTCCATTGAGTCTTCCTGTATCAATGTCAGCATGCGATGCTGACTCTGGCCGCCTTCGTTCATGGTTTTGCGGGCTGTTTCCCATTCCTGTTCTTCGGCTTTAGTCATGGGACGCGCCCACAATTTGTCACGGGCTTCCAGGAACACTGTGCCCATGCCGCGAATCTTCATGAACTCTTCATCGCGGTCGAAGGGATCGTCAATGGCGTTCATGCGGGCCAAGGATATTGCGCGGCGCAGGGTTGCATCCCGCATGCTGGTCAGCAGCGCTGTTTCCAGCTGGTCGTCAGCGATGCGTTGCAGGCGTTCGGTGCTGGACCGGATGGTGTAATGCCAGACGATAATCAGCGCAATCAGCAAAAGGATGATGCTGGCAAATCCAAAAAGTAAAAATCTTTTTGATCCCATACTCTTCTTAGTTTCAGTCTGGCTTTGCGTCCGGCCGCTCAATTTGATGTAACTATTTGCTGAATCCGTTATGACGTTTTAATAAATCACCATTACATGAGAGCGATGCTTCAGTAAACAGGCGCCCCACATGCTGTGAAGCGCAGTCCATGTACGTTATCTCGATATTGATAGCAGGGAGGTGCTTAATACAACTACTGTTTCTGGTTATTTTTTCGGCGTCTCGGTTTAAAGCTTTAACTGGAATTACTTTAGATAAGAGAATCACTTAGTTTAAAAATCGACACGATTGTTACTAGTTTTACGTTGTAGGTTTTAATCGTTATTCGTTTTTGTTAAGGCCTATTTGAAATTGTTAAAAGGTTAATTGTATGATTTTCAGGGAATTTATTTGTCTGAATGCCGATGATCCACTGGATAAAGAAGATGTCAGAAATATTGTGGTTGCGAGTTTTGATCATGCTCGCTAGATTAACAGTCTATTCGAATTATCGGCGGCTTTTGTCAGACTCCTGGTTTTTAGTTGTACTCCGGCAGCTTGAAGTTTAGTTAGGAGATTCCGGTATGTGGAATTCTGTGAAACTGAAAAGCACGATTATAGGGCTGACTGCGTTTGGTATTCTCATACCCTGTCTTATGGGCATGAAAACCGGCAGTACGGATGATGAATGGGAGCAATGGATCGATGACGATTCTGAAGCACGGGCGCTTGCCGTCAATGAAGGCGCCCTGGAATTTCTGACAACACCCCCGGACAAGCCGCCCCATGAACTGCACCACAAACTGGTTATACATTCACGCAGTCTCCAGGACGGCTGGATCGATCTGGTGCAGTGCCATGAAAACCTTGACAGGGTTTCTCTCGCCGAAATCATGTATCACGGCCGGCGCACCCGCAATATCAAGGTGCTTTCAAGCATCGGAATTGAGCGGGTGTGGGTGGACAAGAATACCGTGCAAATGGTGAATATCTCCGATAACGCCCGCGTTTGCGTGACGGCGGAAGTTCATTCCCTTTTCCCTAACTTTGACGGAACCTACAGTATGCGTAACGGTCCTTTTCACCGCCGCTTTCTCGACGGATATTACCCAATGCATGTCACCATGGATATAACCTTGCCGAAAGGCGAACTGAGTTTCGGCGCAATTACTCCAGTGGAACAGCAGGGATTCAGTGTCAATCATGGCCAGGATAGTATGACAGTTGACGCCTTGTTTGTCGGCGAGTTGAATATCGAAGTGTATTTTGACGGAGCCGGCGGCTGAAGTGTTTATGAAAAGACGCCGGGAAACATAAACGCGCCTGAGTTTACCTTACAGGTGCATAAAATTTGCTGTGGTTATGCTGTTTTTCCTAGTTCTACTTTGTTACTTTAAATAGCCGCGTGCAAAGCACGGGAAGCGGAGGCG
>JAKEGK010000262.1 GCA_022627515.1 Gammaproteobacteria bacterium | reverse complement strand
AGTAATATTACCGGTGTTGAAAAAAACGAATTATTGGTAGAACAAGGAAAAACAAAAAATCACAACGTCTATACAGTTGCGGAGTTTGAAGATAAATTTGCCCATAAAACATTTGATGTACCATTCTTGTCGCACATTATAGAGCATTTTCAATTCCAGGATCTTAAAGATTTTCTTGAACATTATCTGGAATATTTGAAAGACCAGGGACATGTTCTGATTGCTTCACCTGTATTTAATGATAATTTTTATGATGACTTTGATCATGTGAAACCGTATACGCATTTAGGTATACTTTCTGTATTCGGTAGCAATACATCTCAAGTGCAATTTTACTCCAAACACAGACTAAAATTAGTTGATCTAAGGTATGTACGTAATGCCTTCCAGTTAAAATTTTACCGGGCTCTGGCACTAAGAACAGCTTTGTATCGTTTTCCCCGCATCATCAATCAACTATTGCATTTAGTCTATCGTCTGTCATTCCGCTTGATTGGAAGACCGATTGCCTGGGTTGGTTTGTTTGTTAAAATTCATTCTAGTCCCTAACCGGACGATGTTATGCAATTTAATAATTGTTCCTGATCGGACATTTTTCAATTAATCAAAACGCTATCAGTTTATCTGAAGCGAAGGACATGTATATTAATCAACCTTTTAACGCTACAAATTCCGCGGCGTTCGTAGTAGACTTCGCCACTGGAACGGAACCAGCAATCCAACCGGTTCAATAATAATCGAAAATTTTTGGAGGCCGAGATGCTTGCAGCAATCAATACTAACAATCGAGCGCAAAAACTTCCCGGAAAATCTGTGACGGGCGTACTTGTTATGCTATTTGTCGTTCTCATTGCCGGCTGCGTATCCAAGTCAAAATATGAATCGGCAGTGCAGGAATCTGAAGCGGTGAAGCAGGAACGTGATGCTCTGGCTGATAATCTGCGGTTGCTGCAGAGCCGGATAGGCGAGCTGGAATCGCAGAAGAAACAGCTGGAAACCGATCTCGAATCGACCAACGCAAAACTCAGCGCCACCAACAAAGAGCTTGACGCAAAAAATGCCGAATTGGCTGATATTAACAGCCAGCTTGCCAAAAAAAATGAATTGCTGAGTTCAACCAGTGCGGAACTGGAAGCCAAGCAACTTACGTTGGCGGAAATAACCCAGAAACTCCAGGCCACCGCTGACTACATGAAAAAGACGGACAAACTCTACGATGACCTGGTAAAGGAATTGTCATCCGAACTGGACGCAAAAACCATCAAGATCAAGGAAATGAAGGACGGCGTCAACGTTAATTTATCGGAAGCCATCTTATTCTCTTCAGGCTCCGCGGACCTGAATGAGTCCGGACAAGCGGTAATTGCCAAGGTCAGCGAAAAACTCAAGGACATTCCGCATCAGGTCATCGTGGCGGGATTTACTGATAATTTGCCAATACGCGGCAAGCTGACAGAAAAATTTCCAACCAACTGGGAATTAGCCGGAGCCCGCGCCGCCAGCGTGGTGAGATTGCTGGAAAAACAAGGCGTCGACAGAAATAAATTAACAGCTGTTTCTTTTGGTGAAAATCAGCCGGTGGAAAGCAATGATACAGCGGAAGGCCGTTCCCAGAACCGGCGTATCGAGATTCGCATGCGGCCGGTAGATTAAGATTAATTCAAACGATCACTTAAATGAGCGGATAAAAAATAGTATTTATATAACTGCATCATTTTCCAGTACTTCAGCTTTCCGCGCTTTGATGCAACAATCGGTCGTTTTTCAAAACATTACACCAATGCAGCACATTTACTTGCGATAACATTTACCGCTCTTGGTGTCACTCTTTCCGCTTACAAACGCTGTGTACGAGGTCAATTATGGCAAAACGTATTGGTATTCTTACCGCGGGTGGAGATTGTCCGGGACTTAACGCTGCCATTCGTGGAGTCGGTAAATCGGCGCAATCAAACTATGGTATGGAAGTCATTGGATTCCGCAGTGGATTCCGAGGGCTCATGGAAAATCAGACAATCAGGCTTGATAGCGCGATACTATCCGGAATTCTGACGACAGGCGGCACAATTCTGGGCACCAGCCGGGATAAACCCAACCGCATGACGATCGGCGGCAAAGAACAGGATATGACGGATGTAATCGTGGAAAATTACCACGCGAATAATCTTGACGCACTGGTCTGCCTGGGCGGTGGCGGAACCCATAAGAGCGCATTACATTTGCTGAATTATGGCCTCAATATCATCACCCTTCCCAAAACCATTGATAATGACGTGGCGAAAACGGATGTAACATTTGGTTTTCCGACCGCGATGGATATCGCAACAGAAGCGATAGACCGGTTACACAGCACCGCGCATAGTCATCATCGAATTATCATCGTCGAGATCATGGGTCATCGCGCCGGCTGGCTGGCGTTGGGTTCGGGTATCGCCGGCGGAGCGGATGTTATTTTGATACCCGAGATCCCCTACCAATTGGAAAGTGTCGCAGACGCTATTAAAACCCGAGTACACACCGGGAAAAAATTCAGCATCGTTGCGGTAGCGGAAGGCGCTCTTTCCAAAGCCGATCAGGAAAAACTGGAATCACTGGCATCAAAAAAAGAAACTTCAGAATCTAAGGACAAGCGCAAGCAACTGAAAAAAGACATCAAGAAGCTGGTGGATCAGCAGGCCAGCCATAGTTTTCAGCTCGCCAAGCAACTGGAAGAATTAACCGGGCTGGAATCCCGCGTCTCCATTTTAGGCCACTTGCAGCGCGGTGGAACACCTTCAGCAAGTGACCGATTGCTCGCCACTCGCCTGGGTACCGCATGCGCCGATCTTATTAATCAAGGCAAATTCGGTATAATGGTAGCGGCGCGCGGCGAAGGTTATGAACCTGTGCCGATTGAAGAAGTTGCAGGAAACCGCAAACTTGTTCCCATAGACCATCCCTGGATTACCAGTGCGCGTCAGGTTGGAACCAATTTCGGGGATTGAGATTTTGTGACCGCTCCCAACGCTGCAATCTGCGCCCACTTAACTCACTGCGGCCGGTTCACAGATTCTCGTTGCGGCAAAGTGCGGTAAGTTCCGCGTATACCTCCATGCATCATTTTGGTTTGCGTTAAGAAAACTTAACCATGTTATACAGTTTATATGCATTAGATTATATGCATTAGCCCGGGAAGCGCGTGGTTTATGATTAAAATATCTGTCCCTCTGCCCGGCGGGCCGTTCTTCGGCTATCGCCAATTCAAATACCTATTCCTTCACTTGCCATTTTCAAGCTTGCGTCCTGCTTGCTGAATTTCTCGCGGCAACATTCGTACTCTGAATACCGAACGTATTTTATTATGGCCACTGCCGGGTAACGGACCTTGTTTAACACTAACTCATTCTGAGCTGCCGGCTGCGTTTATTGGCTTGGTGTTTGCGCACACGCCATCACAAAAAACAGCGGAATTGCCGCTATTTAATTCCTGGTCATAACGATTGTTGAGTGTATTGGCAGATTTAATTCACGAAGTTGTAATCAAACGCTTTTAACCTCAGGCAGGATCTCACCGAACTGGCCGCTAACAACAAACAGATTGCAGCTCAAAGTCTCACTAAATAAATCGATATCTCAATCCAACAATGACATCCATGCCAAAATGAGTATCCGGATATATATTTACTCTTGGCGCCAGTTCTCCGAAAAATTCCAACGGCATATCATTTAGAAAATAATCGAGGCCAAATGGAATCCGCACACCAAGCACTGTATCTTCGTTCTCTGCAAATATGGCCCTGACGCCGCCGCCGTAGTAAAACGCAATGCGCATATCTTCCAATTGGATTTTATCGAAGTCGTGGTACAGCAAATCCGCGTGTGCGTGATATTCATCGGAATTAAAGGACCACTCACCGAATATATCAATCGCCGCACGATCTGAAGTCCAGAATTTCGCTGTTATGCCATTGGGACTGATGGCGGCAATACCAATGTCAAACTCGCCCTCTTCTGCTTGAACTGCCGCTGCAATCAAGTACGCCCCTAACAAAAAAACTACCCTGATTATTCGCATGCCTCTAACTGCTCCACGCCTGACGATTTATTTATATGTTACGTGCAATGCTTTTTATGATGTGATGGTAATCGAAATTTTTTAACCTGATGGTCTCAATATACCCTAATTCAGCGCAAACAGAAATGTTTGATTTCCTTGAAAATTATTACAGAATTTGATATTCACGGCAAACTAAATATTCTTTGCTGTTATGGCAGCGCGATTGGTGAACGCTGTAGATTTAACAGCGTTCATCGTTAATGTACGTAATACCCGGCTACCTGAGAGTCCACGATTTCTCCTGCCGGCTGCCATTCGCTCACGCAATCAATGCGAAATAGCCGCAAGCGCCAGAAGTTTTCAGACAATCGCACAAATGCCGTTGTATAGTTATTGAAAAAGGTAGTTGAATTTTGAATGTGGTCACAAATTCCCGCTAAAATCCGTTCGCATTCTGACGAACATTTCAAGCATGAATAATCGAACAAATTATTTCCCGGTGAGATTAAACTTCCGAAGTTTACTAAATTGTATCTTAGTGTGGATGCTGGCTGGAATAACTGCCGGCTGTGCCAGCACTGCTGAAACCGGTGCAACGCAGGATAACAGCATAGAACCAACCGCTTTGCACAAAATTTCAATCATCAACGCATCTTCTATTGTTGTTAATACCATTAAATACAAACCCTGCGGTTCAAGTGATAACCGCTATCAATATCTGACAGGAAACCTGAGGCCAAACGAAAAATTATCCATTAACATCTATTCACAATGTGTCGACCTGATCGCGACGAATGCATTCAAGAAAAATCTGGTTGATCTAAAAAATGTGGATTTAAGCAAAATAAAAACCTGGACAATAAAATAATATAAATTTACTTTTACTTTTCTCAGTTACTTAACATCAATGGTTCGGGAATTATAATTCATGAAAGCATGTGATTTATTCATTGTGCGTCATGCAAAATCCAGCTGGTCAGATGAATTCGCCAGTGATTTTGACAGGCCACTGGCAAAGCGTGGTAAAAAATCCCTTTCTGCGATTACGGATTGGCTGGAATCTCAACATATAAAACCCGATTTGCTCATAAGCTCACCCGCAAAACGTGCAAAACAAACGTCGGAAGCTATCATCAAAAAACTTCACATTCCCGAACAAAATATATCTTTTGACAAGCGCCTATATCTGGCCGCCGCTGACACATTACTGGAAATACTCACGGAAGTCGCACACGTACCGTCACACCCGGAATCTGTGATGCTGGTGGGGCATAATCCAGGACTGGAAGAACTGGTAACGCTGCTTTGCGCTGATCCACTTCCATACACGGAAGACGGAAAGCTCCTGACCACAGGAAATATAGTACAGCTTCGATTTCAACAATCCTGGAATGATTTACGCCCAAAGCAAGGACGATTGATTAATTTCCTCCGTCCTAAAGAACTTGACTAAATTGTCGATCACAATCCGTCATATATTCCGCACCAAAAATGGATAGGATAAATAGCTAGCGTCAGAAATTAACAGCGGGCAATACGCATATGTATTTTTATGGAGTTTTCAAACCGTATGGAACTTCGTCAAGAGTTTTGAGACTAACAACACGTAACGAAGATATTCACTCATTTAAGACATCGCTTTTTGAGCGATGTACCCCCTGTATGGCCCGCCTGAACAACGGGCCATTTTTTTTCCGCACAATGGCAGGTAATTTCCATCCACCGGTCCAAGCACTTATTCGCTGGAACTTATCGATAAGAGTTACGTTATGCCGACAAAGATCCCTGCCAAAGGACACTTATTCCGGCGGTGATTGTAAAAATCAATGGAATGGTATATCCTGATTTGGATTATTTATATACAGAATGAACCAATTTCCAGATCTGCAATATTAGAGTTTTTAGATATTTTATTGATTTGGAATACCCATTGTGATCAGTTAGAAAACTCATAGTTATGGATTTTTTGAACTGGTATTTAGGGATTATATTGCTGCTCATCATCGCGATTTCAGGATGGGCCACAATGACCCAACCCGGCTTTCCATTGATTGCTCAGCGTTTAAGGTTCTTCACCGGCATATGCGCCGAAACTATTGTTTCCGGGGTGGCGTATTGGTGCCTGGTGTTTGTTCTCGCTCTGGCGATTGCCACGGCCCTATGGCTGATACTCATGTTATTAATCTGGGTACCTTCGGATTTCTTTCGTAATTACGCGGGATTTGATCTGTTCAGCACCATTTTAAGTAACCTCAAACCGTTTATATACCGTTCTCCGACGTCTCCCGGAATCACCGCTATTCCCTTGTTGGATTACATTTCCCTCTATTCAGCCTTTGTGTTCGGACCGTGGTTTGCCATATGGTCCATAACAATCAAATACCAAAAACGCAAAACCTTTACTGAATCAAGTCCGGAATCCAGTTAATCTGCTTTATATCCCTAATGTAACTTCTTATAAAACGTTAGCATTATTTTTGATTTATATATCAAATTTCTAGCAAATTGCACATCATTTAGCCATACTGTAGTTATTATGGTTAAAGGGCGGTAAATGCTATAGTTACTGACTATCTGAAGTAATGAAAAGTGGTGATATACCCCACGCCGGTGTTTGACGTGTTTCCTCCAGGGGTAATCCAATAATTAACAAACAAATATTCACAAAACAGGACCCAAACAATTTAAATCCACAAAAAAATAGGGCGCGAAAATTATGGATATTTATGTCGGAAACATACCCAAAGGCACTCGGCCGGGCGAGCTTAAGAAGCTTCTCAAAGACTCTGTCCGGGAGCGCGTTTTTAAACGGTTATTTGATCAGGCGCTGGCGTTGGGCCGATTTGACAATGATGTAGATATCAAGGTAATTAAACGAAAATGTGTGGACAAGCGCGGCTACTACCGCTTTGGTCAGATTTCCATTCCCTCAGACCGCATCGCGCCGGTTGCTCTGGAATCCCTGAAAAACAGTGAAATTCGAGGCGCTAAACTTGAGGTTCGCGCGTTTGTAAAACGTAAACCGGAGAACGACAGGCGGGTTGCCAATTGGCGCGAGCGGCCCTGGAAGGGCAAATCCCGGCGCATAAGCGAGCGAAGAAAAAAACTTTAACACTGCTGACGCGGAGAGAATTTGCCAGAGGAACCGCGCATACCAACCCGGATTAAACCGGGTCAGTGGCGATTTACTTGCTCCCGGAATGCCGCGTCTCTTAAGCGCTTAAACAAATTTACTGCAATTACCAAAGGCACTGCGACTCCCCCTATAAGATCGCACCTTACAAATGTCCTTCTTGCTGCAATGCAAAGAACACCAGGCCTAATAACACCACATATAAAATTATTACTAAAGTCATATAGTTGCCTCCGCTATCGGATTAGTTTGATAAAGTAACTTACCATTCACTCCCTCTAACGATTGTCTGACCGCCCCTTTTGATCCTTGATTGAAGATCGCTTCGACAACCAATTTGGACTTTTTTTCGAGTACTGGTTCAATACGCGGGTCAGGAGTTCCGCAACTCATTCAATTAACAAATTATTATGGCCTGCCATTTACATTCGGGCTATCGCGCTTCTTCAAGGAATTTGTTACCAAACCGATACAAATTTCGGGTTATTTGTATTTGCATTAACATTACATACAAGAAAACCCTAAGTTATTTAGGGACAACAACAGGATAGAACTTTCTGAATTTGTTGTAAGGATAGCAAAAAGTATAGTTGCCAGCGCGACAAAAGCTACACAGTAAAAGGACATATCAAACCGCCATTGCGCCCCACATGCATGAAGAATATTTTGAAAAAATCCGTTTCACTGCGTGTACGCTTGATATCAGGAATTGTCTTGATGGCTATGATCGGATTCGTCATATTGATTCTGTCGGCGTCGGTTTACCTGAATCTTGCCTATCAGAACCAGCGTAATGCTATCACAGAACTAATCGGTCT